>NZ_JBLTJC010000151.1:0-23645 GCF_048158785.1 Streptomyces colwelliae
TCCCCGCCCCCTGCCCTTGAGTTGAGATATTTGAACTGACTGGTCAGTGCAAAAACTAACCCGAACCTTCGATCGAAGCAAAAGCGCAGGTCAGAACGGATTGTCAGTGCCATACCTCACGATGGGCACATACGGCACTACCTGACTGGGCGTGCCGTCACACGACGACAGGAGGTTCGTCATGGCCCACCCGTCCGCAGCCGCCGCCCGTCGGCGCCGCGCCGCCGGCCCTGCCCCCTCACTGACCGGCCCGGCGAGCGACGTGCACCCCGTGCTCCGCCGGGCCACGGCCCCGCCCGCCGCCCTCGACCTCCTCGCCCAGGCCCGTGCGGGACTGGACGAGGCAGCCGTCCTCGAAACGTCGAACGAGCGCTACGCGACAGCCCACCTGGCCGCCCTGCGCACCGCCGCCGCGGTGCTCGCCGCGCGGGTCCAGCCGGAGCCCACCAGCCGGCGTCGCGGCCGTATCCGCAGCGCCTGGGAAGTCCTCCCCGAGATCGCGCCCGAACTCACCGAGTGGAGCGCCCTGTTCGCCTCCGGCGCCCGGCGCCGCGCGCGGGCCGAGGCGGGCATCCAGGGCGCGGCGACCCGCCGGGACGCCGACGACCTCATACGCGACGTGGCGATGTTCCTGCGCCTGGTCGAGCGGATGCTCGTCCTCCAGCCGGTACTGCCCCAGCCACGCCAGGACCCGGAGCGGCCGGGGGACCGCGCAGGGTGAGCGGCGCCTGGGCGAACTCCGGCGAGGTACAGCGCCCCAAGGTGAGGTACAGCGCCCCAAAGGGGCGCGGGGCCGTGTCGATATGCGGCTCCGCCGCGTGCGCGCGACCAGCCCCCACCGGCCGGCGGGTTCATCACCGCTCCACCAGCGGAGCGCGTACGTGTTCGCCGCGCGAGACACATGACCAGGTACGGCACCGGAGGCAATAGGGTGGAGGGCGCCTGAAGCCTTCCCTCCGCCCGCACCCCGGGCCGGGGAGGCAGCCCGTTCGCTCCGCCGTGCACAGGCGGTGCCGCGCCGAGGAGTCAACTGCCGTGTCGGACCCGAGCCGCCCCCGCGCCTCCCTCCGTACCGCCGTGGTCTGGGACGTCCTTCAGGACGCCCTCGACCGCCGGGTCAAGGCCACGGGTCGGGACGCGCTGGACGTCCTCGACACCGGAGGCGGCAGCGGCAACTTCGCGGTGCCCGTCGCCCGCCTCGGTCACCGCGTCACCGTCGTCGACCCCAGCCCGAACGCGCTGTTCGCGCTGGAGCGCCGCGCCGCCGAGGCCGGAGTCGCCGACCGCGTGCAGGGCGTCCAGGGCGACGCGCACGGCCTCTTCGACGTCGTCGAGCGCGGCGGCTACGACGCGGTGCTGTGCCACGGCGTCCTGGAGTACGTGGACGACCCCGCCGAGGGCGTCCGCACGGTGGTGGCCGCGCTGCGCCCCGAAGGCGTCCTCAGTCTGCTCGCCGCCGGGCTCGGCGGTGCCGTGCTCGCGCGCGCTCTCGCCGGCCACTTCACGGAGGCCCGCCAGGCCCTCGACGACCCGAACGGCCGCTGGGGCGCCGCCGACCCCGTCCCGCACCGTTTCACCGCCGAGCAGCTCGCCGCGTTCGTCGAGGGCGCGGGGCTCGACGTCGGCGCCGTGCACGGGGTGCGGGTCTTCGCCGACCTGGTGCCCGGAGTCCTCGTGGACACCGAGCCCGGCGCCCTGGACGCGCTGCTGAAGCTGGAGGCCGCGGCGGCCGAGCTCCCGGCCTTCCACTCCGTGGCCACGCAGCTTCATGTGCTCGGCGAGACGCGGGGTGCCGGCGAGGCGTGAGTGGCCTCCCGTGCCGGACCCCTGATCAGCGGCTCGACAGCACATGGAGTACGCCACAGGCCCCCCGATCGCGGGCCCGGCGCCGTATGATCGAGGGAGACCGCCCGGCATGACGGGACGGCCGCTGGGGAATGGAAGATTCAGCGAGCCGGAACGCCCATGGCGGATTCCGGTTGGTCAATTGGCGTAGAGGGGCGGGTTTCACGGGGGCGATTCCCTGCCTATCCTGAAGGGACCCCCCGGGTCGCCCCGGCGACTGCACGATGAGGAGGACTCCGTGCCGCTCTCGGAGCACGAGCAGCGAATGCTCGAGCAGATGGAGCGAGCGCTGTACGCCGAAGATCCCAAGTTCGCGACAGCGCTTGAGGGAAGCGGGCTGCGCACGTACACCCGGCGACGGGTCTACCAGGCGGTGGCCGGCTTCCTCGTAGGTATTGCGCTCCTCATGGCAGGAATGGTCGCACAGCAGATTTGGGTCAGCGTGGTGGGATTCCTCGTCATGCTGGGCTGTGCGGTACTCGCCGTGACCGGCTGGCGCAAGGCCCCCAAGCCTGGCGAACAGCCCGCCGCAGGCGCACCGCACGCCCGCCGTCAGGGACGGCAGCGGCGCTCGGTGATGGATCGTATCGAGCAGCGCTGGCAGCGCCGCCGCGACGAACAACAGGGCGGCCAGTAGCAGCACCTGGCCCCGCAGCACACGCGGCGCTCCTCGAACACGAGTGAGGGGGTGACCACCGAACCGGTGGTCACCCCCTCCCGTATGCCCTGCGGTGCTCTCGGGCCGTGCTCCCTAGCCCTGCTGTCCGGACGGCTTGCGCAGGGTCGGCCGCAGCGCCGCCGCCCGTGTCGTCACCGACGTCCGCCAGGCCGACAGCGCCCACACCACCCGGACGGTCGAGCGCGGGGCGACCAGTGCGCGCAGCCGCGTGGAGCGGCCGGCCGTGTCCTGGAACCCGACGACCACCCGCCGGACGTCCTTCGCGAGCCCCGCCGTCGGCTGCGGCCGAGGCGCGTACAGGACCTGCTCCACGGCGTCCGCCACGCGGTGCACCGAGGCGGCGGCCGCCGGGTCGAGATGCCCGAGTCCCACGATCCGCGCCGCCGCCTTGCGCGGGGTCAGCGACTCGTCGGGCGAGATCCCGAAGTCCCAGGCCGTATCGGTCAGTTCCTCCCACACCGCCAGCGTGTGGACGGCCGCGTCCGCCTCCGTACGGCCGTGCGCTCCCAGCCGTACGGAACGCATCCGGGTCCGCCACAGCATCGGCGAGAACGGGATCGTCAGCAGCAGGAGCGCGCCCAGGGCCAGCGCCACCATCTGCGCGTACCACCAGGGACCCTGGTGGTCACCGCCCCCCACGATCGCCGGGGCCTGGCTCGCGCAGCCGTCCAGCTTGCGCTGCTGGGCCGTGCAGCTCTCGCTCGCCGAGGGGGCCGCGGAGGGCGCCGTGCTCGTCGAGGTCGAGGGGAGGGCCGGGTCCGGGACGTCGCTGCCGGGCGTGGTCGACTGGGTGTACGACGGCACCGAGCCCCGGTTGGGGGTCGGCTCGAAGCGGGTCCAGCCCACGCCCTCGAAGTACAGCTCGGGCCAGGCGTGCGCGTCCTTCAGGCCCACCGACACCGAGCCGTTCGCCTCCTGTGTGCCCGGTGCGAAGCCCACCGCGACCCGCGCCGGGATGCCCAGGGTGCGGGCCATCGCCGCCATCGCGAAGGAGAAGTGGACGCAGAAGCCCTCCTTGTCCTTCAGGAACTTGGCGATCGCGTCACGGCCGGTACCGACGTCCACCCGGGTGTCGTACTGGAAGCCGCCGGTCACCGCGAAGTAGTCCTGGAGCTTGACCGCCTGCTCGTAGTGATTGGCCGAGCCCGCGGTGACCTTGCGGGCGGTGTCGGCCACCACCGCGGGCAGTGACTTGGGCACCTTCGTGTACTGGTTCCGCAGACTCGCCGACGGTGCCGGCGCCGTGGCCAGCTGCTCCGCGGTCGGCTGTACGGCCAGGCTGGTGACCTCGTAGGTCACCCCGCGGGTGTTCTGCCCGTGATCGCCCACGACCGTCATGCCCACGGGCTCGTAGCGCCAACTGCCGTCGATGCTCACGCCGCTGGGCGGGTACGGCATCGGCAGCCAGTCCTGGGCGTACCAGTCCGCGGCCGAGATACGGGTCTTGATCTCCGCGCGCTTGATGTCGGCGCCGAGGCCGGTCGGGGTGGGGAACGTGCTCGGCACGCCCTGGATGTGCCGCTGGGACGGCTTCCAGGTGGTGCCGTCGAAGTCGTCCAGGGACACGATCCGCAGATACATGTCCGAGATGTCGTTCGTGTTGGTGCGCACGGACAGGACCTGGCGGTTCTCGTCCACGTTCAGGCTGTCGCGCAGCGAGACCAGCGGGTTGACCGCGGAGATCGTGCCGCCGCCTCCGGTGCCCGAACCCACGCCGGTCCCGGCGGCGTCCAGCAGGCCGCCCGAGATGGTGGGCAGCGGCAGCAGGGCGATGGCCATCGCGACCGCGCCGATCCGCCGCCCGGTGCGGACCGGGGCGAGCGGCCCCGGGGACTCCGAGCCGGGACCGGTGCGGGGCGCCCCGCCGAAGACCCGGCCCCACTGGGCGAGCCGGTCCCGGCCCTCGGCCAGCAGCAGCATCAGATAGCCGGCGGCGGCGAGCAGGAACCACAGCCAGCTGACACTGCTCTCGGACAGCCCGGCGGCGACCGAGTACAGCGCGAGCAGCGGCAGCCCCGCCGGGGCCGCGCTGCGGAAGGTGACCGCGAGCGTGTCCACCGCGAGGCCGATCACCAGGACACCGCCGATGAGCATCAGCCGGATGCCGTCGTGCAGCGGTGCCGGGATCGCGTACCGGGAGACGTCGTCCGAGCCCTGCTGGAGCAGGTCGGCGAAGTGCTGGAAGGCCTCGGGGCCCGGGACGAACCCGGCGAGGGCCTGCGCGTGCGCGAAGACCAGGGTCAGCATCAGCAGGGTGACCAGGGCCTGCGCCGCGACGGTCAGCGGCCGGGCCAGCGGAACCCGCCGGGTCGCCGCACCCACGCCGGTCTGGATCGCCAGCATGAAGGCGGCCTGGACGATCCAGGTCGCCGGGGAGACCAGGGGCAGCATCGCGCAGGACGCCAGCAGTGTGGCCACCCAGGCGCAGATCGCCAGTCGTGCGCGCCCGCTCATGCCCATCCCTCCCCGAGGCCGGTCGCGGTGATGCCGTTGCGCTCCCGGTCGGCCTGTTGCCACAGATCTGTCAGTGAGGCGCCGCGCGGCACGCCCACGGCGGTCCAGCCCGCGTCGCGCAGCATCCGCAGCCGCTCGTCGGGCTCGTCCCCGGCACCGGGGACATCGGTCGACTCGCGCACCCAGCCCTCGCTGTCCAGCACGAAGGCGAGGGCGCCTCCGCTGCGCTGGCGCATCCGGGCGACCACCGCCGCCTGCTCCTCGTCGAGGTCGCCGAAGAAGGCCACCAGCAGCCCTTCGTTCCCGCCGCGCAGGACGTCGTAGGCCCGGGACAGGCCCGAGCCGTCCGAGTGGTCGATCACCGCGAGGGTGTCCATCATCAGCCCGGCCGCGTCCGCCGACTCCTGGCTCGCGCCCGCGAACCCGTCGGCGTCCTGGCCGGGCACCGAGTTGCCGGTGTCGCTCAACAGCCGTACGGAGAAGCCCCGTTCCAGCATGTGCACCAGGACGGAGGCGGCGCCGGAGACAGCCCACTCGAAGGCCGAGTCAGGGCCCTGGCCCGCGTAGGCGATGCCCCGGGTGTCGAGCAGGACCGTGCAGCGGGCGCGCTGGGGCTGCTCCTCGCGGCGCACCATCAGCTCGCCGTAGCGCGCGGTGGAGCGCCAGTGCACGCGGCGCAGGTCGTCGCCGTAGCGATAACCGCGCGGGATCACGTCGTCCTCGCCCGCCAGGGCCAGCGAGCGGTTGCGCCCGTCGCCGTAGCCCTTGGCCTCGCCGCTGAGGCGGACCGGGGGGAGGGCCTCCACGCGCGGGATGACGGTGAGGGTGTCGAAGGTCGAGAAGGAGCGGGTCAGTTCGCACATCCCGAAGGGGTCCGTCAGGCGGAGCTGGAGCGGGCCCAGGGGGTAGCGGCCGCGCAGGTCCGAGCGGACCCGGTAGGACACCTCGCGCCGGCCGCCCGCCTCGACCCGGTCCAGGACGAAGCGGGGGCGCGGACCGAGCACGTACGGCACCCGGTCCTGGAGCATCAGCAGGCCCGTGGGCAGCCGCGAGACGTTGTCCATCCTCAGATGGACGCGGGCCTCGCTGCCGGCGGGCACGCGCGAGGGGGAGAGCCGGCGGCTGCCGGCCACCCGGTAGCGGGTGCGGTAGAGCACGGTCGCGCAGACCAGGGGCAGCACGGCCAGCAGCAGCCCGACCCGGAGCAGATCGCTCTGCCCCAGGACGTACGCGCAGACCGCGGCGGCGATACCGGCGGCCAGGAAGGAGCGCCCACGGGTCGTCAGCCCGGCCAGGGCCGTACGGACACCGCCCTTCTCGTCCCGGTCGGTCTCCGCCTCCCCGATGGCCATCACAGCCTCCGGGGCGGCTGCTGGGGGTACGCCCCGAGACCCAGGCCGCTCTGCGGGGCCGGCGCCGCGGGCACGGGGGTGCGCTGGAGGATCTCCTGGACGACCTGCTCCGCCGTACGACGGTTCAGCTGGGCCTGCGCGGTGGGCAGCAGGCGGTGTGCCAGGACCGCTACCGCGAGGGCCTGGATGTCGTCAGGCAGCGCGTACTCACGGCCGCTCAGGGCGGCGGAGGCCTTCGCCGCGCGCAGCAGGTGCAGCGTCGCGCGCGGGGAGGCGCCGAGTCTGAGGTCGGGGTGGTTGCGCGTGGCGGAGACCAGCTCCACCGCGTACCTGCGCACCGGGTCGGCGACGTGGACGCCGCGGACCGCCTCGACCAGCTTGACGATGTCGTGCGCGTGGGCCACGGGCTGGAGGTCGTCCAGCGGGCTCGCCCCGCCGTGGATGTCCAGCATCTGCAGCTCGGCCTCCGCGCTGGGATAGCCGATGGAGACCCGGGCCATGAAACGGTCGCGCTGCGCCTCGGGCAGCGGATAGGTGCCCTCCATCTCGACCGGGTTCTGCGTGGCGACCACCATGAAGGGGCTGGGCAGCTCGTAGGTCTGCCCGTCGATGGTGACCTGACGCTCCTCCATGGACTCCAGGAGCGCGGACTGGGTCTTCGGCGAGGCGCGGTTGATCTCGTCGCCGATCACGATCTGCGCGAAGATCGCGCCCGGTTTGAACTCGAAGTCCCGCTGCTGCTGGTCCCAGATGGACACACCGGTGATGTCCGAGGGCAGCAGGTCGGGCGTGAACTGGATTCGCCGCACCGAACAGTCGATCGACCGCGCCAGCGCCTTGGCCAGCATTGTCTTGCCCACACCCGGAACGTCCTCGATCAGAAGATGTCCCTCGGCGAGCAGCACGGTCAGCGAAAGCCGTACGACCTCGGGCTTGCCCTCGATCACTCCTTCCACCGAACTGCGGACTCGCTCCACAGTGGCGGTCAGATCTGTAAGGCTCGCTCGATCGTCATAGGTCGTCACCCGGCCCTCCTCGGCCCGTTCTTTCCATGGGCCGACGCCTGTGATGCGGACCGGCCCACCCCGAAACACGGACACCGCGCGGAAAAAGTTCCGCGCGACGCCACACCCGCATTCTTGTTGCCGTTACCGGTTCGTGTCACTCGCCTGTGGACAACTGCCTTCGCTTTGTCGGGCCTTACGACCTTTTGGGCGGTCCCGGCGGCGAACTTTTCGAAGTTTCGGGGCGGGCGGGTGCGTCAGGCCGGGTCGATCTCGCGCAGCAGACCCGACTTCACGTCGAACACGAAGCCGCGCACATCATCAGTGTGCAGCAGGAACGGCGAGGTCCGCACACGCTGCATGGACTGCCGTACGTCCTGATCGACGTCCCGGAAGGCCTCCACCGCCCAGGCGGGGCGCTGGCCGACCTCCATCTCCAGGTCGTGCCGGAACTCCTCGGTGAGGGACTCCAGGCCGCAGCCGGTGTGGTGGATGAGGACGACGCTGCGGGTGCCGAGCGCCCGCTGGCTGATGGTGAGGGAGCGGATCGCGTCGTCGGTGACCACACCGCCCGCGTTGCGGATCGTGTGGCAGTCGCCGAGCTCCAGGCCGAGCGCGGCGTGCAGGTCGAGGCGGGCGTCCATGCAGGCCACCACGGCCACCTGGAGGACTGGATGGGCGTCCATCCCGGGATCGGTGAAGGCGGCGGCGTATCGCGCGTTGGCCTCGACGAGGCGGTCCGTCACGGTCCCGCCGTCGGCTATGGCGCCTTCGGAGTCTGTGGGTACGGATGCGGAGGTCGTCATACCTATGACGGTACTGGTCACCTGCGGAGCGGTCTCGGGGTGAGATGGGAAAAAGAGCGTCATTGCGTCCTCTTGTGAGGTAACCCACACGGGTGGCGGGGGTGCCCCCGTGTGGGTGATTCTTCCCGTTTTGAGGCTTCACACGCACCCCGGCCCGCGACGCGCAGGCCGGTTGATTGACCGTGAGACAGCGTGGACTAAAGTTGCGCGAAGCGGGAGGCGAGGCTCTCCCTGCTGGACTTTTCCCGGAGACCCCGGCGACTTTCCGGATTCTCCCCACGTGCGCGGCGCGTACGTACGGCTCGGCCTCCTCCCGCTCCCGGTCGGCTGACGCTTTCGGCGCCGGCAGGCTTCCCCTTCACTGGGGGAGGGCGGGGACCCGGCGGTGCGTAGGGCCCGTGCCGGATCTGAGAGGGCCCCTTGAGCCAGAGTCGACACGTCCCGGTGATGCTCCAGCGGTGCCTGGACATGTTGGCCCCCGCACTGGAGCGGCCGGGCGCGGTGGTCGTCGACTGCACGCTCGGCCTCGGCGGCCACAGCGAGGCCCTGCTGACCCGGTTCCCCGAGGCCCGTCTCGTCGCCCTCGACCGCGACAAGGAGGCCCTGCGCCTCTCCGGTGAGCGCCTCACCCCCTTCGGCGACCGGGCCACCCTTGTGCACGCCGTCTACGACGAGTTGCCCGACGTACTGGAGCGGCTCGGCCTCGCGCGCGTGGAGGGCGTTCTGTTCGACCTCGGCGTCTCCTCCATGCAGCTCGACGAGGCCGACCGCGGCTTCGCCTACGCCCAGGACGCCCCCCTCGACATGCGCATGGACCAGACGACCGGCATCAGCGCGGCCGAGGTCCTCAACACCTACGCGCCCGGCGAACTCGTCCGCATCCTGCGGGCGTACGGCGAGGAGAAGCAGGCCAAGCGAATCGTCTCCGCGGTCGTCCGCGAGCGCGACAAGGAGCCGTTCAGCAACAGCGCACGGCTCGTCGAGCTGATCCGCGACTCGTTGCCGCAGGCCGCCAAGCGCACCGGTGGCAACCCGGCCAAGCGCACCTTCCAGGCGCTGCGCATCGAGGTCAACGGCGAACTGTCCGTCCTGGAGAGCGCGATCCCCGCCGCCGTGAAGTCCCTTGCCGTGGGCGGCCGGATCGCCGTCCTGTCGTACCACTCGCTCGAAGACCGCCTGGTCAAGCAGGTGTTCGCGGCCGGCGCCGCCAACACCGCGCCTCCTGGGCTGCCGGTCGTGCCCGAGCAGTACCAGCCCCGGCTCAAGCTCCTGACGCGCGGTGCCGAACTTCCCACCGAGGAAGAGGTCGCCGAGAACCGGCGGGCGGCACCCGCGCGGCTGCGGGGGGCTCAGCGCATCAGGGAGGACGCCGAGTGAGCAGGAAACCCGAACTGAGGGGCAGGGCCGCCCGACTCGCGCGGCTCTTCCCGACCGGGCCCGCGCAGGCAGGGGGGATCCAGGCGGCCCGTACCCCGTTCGTCCTCCTTGTCGTGCTCCTCCTGGGCGGCGGCCTGATCGGACTGCTCGTGCTGAACTCCGCGCTCAGCGAAGGGCAGTTCAAGCTGGACGACCTCCAGAAGCAGACGAAGAGCCTCACCGACGAGGAACAGGCCCTCCAGCGGGACGTCGACGCCTACTCCGCCCCCGACGCCCTCCAGCGCCGCGCCCGCGAACTGGGCATGGTGCCCGGCGGGGACCCCGCCTTCCTCGACCCGGACGGCACCGTGAAGGGTGTCCCGGAGCAGGCCGCCGCGAAAACCGTGACCACACCGGCGGTCCTCGCACCCGAAGCACTCGTCAGCAGGCCGAGCCCGAGCCCGAGTTCGAGCCCCACGGCCGTCGCACCGGCACCGGCCCCCGCGGCCACCCCCGTCGCGACCCGGCCCGTACAGCCCGCGCAGACTTCTACGACCCAGACCTCCACAGCGCAGTCATCCACAGCACAGTCCTCCACCCCGACAACACCCGGCAGGTGACGGAAGTGTCCGACAGGGAACCGCCGCGCCGCCGAGTGCCAGGACCGGCCAGGCCCGAACGCCCGGAGGGCGGCAACGCCGCCCGGCGCCGCCCCGGTCCCGGCGCCCGTCCGGCCCGCCGCTCGGCATCGCCCTCTCCCGCGGCGCGCCCGGCGGGCCCGCGCTCCCTCCGCCTCGGCAGCCCCCGCCCCCGGCTGCGCATGATCAGCCTGGCGCTGACCCTCGTCCTGATCGCGTTCGTCGTACGACTGCTCCAGGTGCAGGCCGTCGACGCGAGCGCGTACGCCGCCAAGGCCGCGCAGAACCGGTACGTCGACTACGTCCTGGCCGCCGAGCGCGGTGAGATCACCGACCGTTCCGGGGTGGCGCTGGCGACCAGCGTGGACGCGTACACGATCACCGCGGACCCGACGCTGTTCACCCGTAAGCAGCTCAAGATCGACGACGGGCCCGAACAGGCGGCCGCCCTCCTCGCCCCGATCCTCGGCGTGGACCAGGCGGGGCTGGTCAAGAAGCTCAGGCCCGCGAACAAGAACCTGCGCTACGTGGTGCTCGCCAACCGCCAGACCCCGCAGGTCTGGAAGCAGATCAAGGACCTGAAGAGCGCGCTGAACACCAAGGCCTCGACCGACCCGGCCACGGTCAACGTCCTGGCCGGTGTCCTCGCCGTCCCCACCACCAAGCGCGTGTACCCGAACGGCGATCTCGCCGCCGGGATACTGGGCTGGGTCAACGCCGACGGCAAGGGCGGCGGCGGGGTCGAGCAGCAGCTGAACAAGGACCTCACCGGCAAGGACGGCAAGGTCCGTTACGCGCAGTCCGGCGGCGTCCAGGTGCCGACCGCGGGCTCCACCGAGACGCCTGCGGTGCCCGGTTCCGACGTCGAGCTGACGATCGACCGCGACATCCAGTGGGCCGCGCAGAACGCCATCACCGAGCAGGTGAAGAAGTCCAAGGCGGACCGCGGGTACGTGATAGTGCAGGACACCCGCACCGGCGAGATCCTCGCCATGGCCAACGCGCCCGGCTTCGACCCGAACGACCTCGCGCAGGCGAACGCGGCCTCCCTGGGCAACGCGGCCCTCCAGGACGCCTACGAGCCCGGTTCCACCGCCAAGGTCATGACGATGGCCGCCGTACTCCAGGAGAACGCGGCCACCCCGCTGACGCATGTCGTCGTGCCGAACCGGCTGCACCGCGGTGACCGGCTCTTCCAGGACGACGTGGATCACGCGACCTGGAACCTCACGCTCAACGGCGTCCTCGCCAAGTCCAGCAACATCGGCACCATCGAGGCGGCCGGCCAGCTCGGCAAGACGCAGCCCGAGGCCAACCAGGTCCTGTACTCGTATCTGCGCAAGTTCGGCATCGGCAGCTACAGCGGGCTCGACTTCCCCGGCGAGACCAAGGGCATCCTCGCGCCCGCCGACAAGTGGTCGACCTCGCAGCAGTACACGATTCCTTTCGGCCAGGGCATGTCCCTCAACGCGCTCCAGGCGGCCTCCGTCTACTCGACGGTCGCCAACGGCGGAGTCCGCGTCGAGCCCACCCTGGTGCGCGGCACGAAGGGGCCCGACGGACGCTTCACGCCCGCGGCGACGCCCAAGAAGACCCGGGTCATCAGCGCGAAGACGGCGAAGACCCTCGCCCAGATGCTGGAGTCCGTGGTGGATGACGAGCAGGGCACCGGCGGTAAGGCCGCGATTCCGGGGTACCGGGTCGCGGGCAAGACCGGCACCGCCAACCGCGTGGATCCGGCCACCGGCAAGTACAAGGGCTACACCTCGTCGTTCGCCGGGTTCGCGCCCGCCGACAACCCCCGTATCACCGTCTACTGCGCGATCCAGAACGCCACCAGCGGCAGCTACTTCGGCGGTCAGATCTGCGGACCGATCTACAAGCAGGTGATGGAGTTCGCCCTCAAGACCCTCCAGGTCCCGCCCACCGGGGCGAAGGCCGCGAATCTGCCCGTGACCTTCACGCCCTGATCAGCGCAACAGCCAGGAACCGATCCGTGACCATGATCACCTCCCAGTCGGGGAACCAGGGCCAGCAGGACAACAGGCCCCGCCCCTCACTTCGCTCCGGGGCGGGTGTGCCCGGTACGCTCACCGCCGTGCCACCCGCCGATCAGTCCCAAACCCCCCAGAAGGGCGCATCCGTGACCTACCCGGGGCCGCCCAGGCCGGCGCGGATCTCCGCCACACCCCTCGCGGAACTCGCCGACGAACTGGGCGCCACCGCGCCGACCACGGCAGCCGAGATCACGGGCATCACCCATGACTCGCGCGCCGTCCGCCCCGGCGACCTGTACGCCGCGCTGCCCGGCGCCCGTCTGCACGGCGCCGACTTCGTCACCCAGGCGGCCGGCCTCGGCGCCGTCGCCGTCCTGACGGACCCGGCCGGCGCCGACCGCGCCGCGGCAACGGGCCTGCCGGTACTGGTCGTTGACGACCCGCGCGGGCAGATGGGCGAGCTGGCGGCGACCATCTACGGCCATCCCGGCCGCGATCTGCTCCAGATCGGCATCACCGGCACCTCGGGCAAGACGACGACCGCGTACCTCGTGGAGGGCGGCCTGAAAACGGTCCGGTCCACCGGTCTGATCGGCACGGTCGAGATGCGCATCGGCGACGAGCGCATCAAGTCGGAGCGCACGACCCCCGAAGCCACCGATCTCCAGGCCCTGTTCGCGGTCATGCTGGAGCGCGGGGTCGACGCCGTCGCCATGGAGGTCTCCAGCCACGCGCTGGTCCTCGGCCGGGTCGACGCCTGCATCTTCGACATCGCGGTCTTCACCAACCTCAGCCCGGAACACATGGAGTTCCACACGGGCATGGAGGACTACTTCCAGGCCAAGGCCCAGCTGTTCACGCCGCTGCGCAGCCGGCAGGGAGTGGTCAACCTCGACGACGAGTACGGCCGCAGGCTCGCCCGCGAGGCCACCGTCCCCGTGGTCACCTACTCCGCCGAGGGCCACCCGGACGCCGACTGGCGCGCCCAGGACGTCGAAGTCGGCCCGATGGACTCGACGTTCACCGCGGTCGGCCCCAAGGGCGAGCTGATCACCGCGAGATCGCCGCTCGCCGGCTCCTTCAACGTGGCCAACACCCTCGCCGCGATCGCCGCCCTCGCCACCGCCGGCCTCGACCCGCAGCTCGCCGCCGACGGCATCGCCGAGGTGCCGGGCGTGCCGGGGCGCCTGGAGCGCGTGGACGCCGGGCAGCCGTATCTCGCGGTCGTCGACTACGCCCACAAGACGGACGCCGTCGAATCGGTCCTGCGCGCGCTGCGCAAGGTCACCGAGGGCAAGCTGCACGTCGTGCTCGGCTGCGGCGGCGACCGGGACAGGACCAAGCGCGAGCCGATGGGCGCCGCGGTCGCCCGGCACGCCGACACCGCCGTACTGACATCGGACAACCCCCGCTCCGAGGACCCCCTCGCCATCCTCGCGACCATGCTCCAGGGCGCCGCGTCGGTGCCCGCGCACGAGCGCGGCGAGGTCCAGGTCTTCGAGGACCGGGCCGCCGCCATCGCGGCCGCCGTCGCCCGCGCACAGCCGGGGGACACCGTGCTGGTCGCGGGCAAGGGCCACGAGCAGGGCCAGGACATCGCCGGAGTGGTCCGTCCCTTCGACGACCGCCAGGTGCTTCGCGAAGCTATCCAGAAGACCCAGGGATGAACTTGTGATCGCCCTCTCCCTCGCCGAGATCGCAGAAGTCGTCGGCGGGCAGACGCACGACATACCGGATCCGTCCGTCCAGGTCACCGGCCCGGTGGTCCGCGACTCCCGGGAAGTGGAACCCGGCAGCCTCTTCGTCGCCTTCGTCGGCGAGCACGTCGACGGCCACGACTTCGCTAACGCGGTCGTCGAGGCGGGCGCGGTGGCCCTCCTGGCCTCCCGCCCGGTCGGCGTGCCCGCGATCGTCGTGGACGACGTCCAGAGCGCCTTGGGCGCCCTCGCCCGTCATGTCGTACGACGGCTCGGCGCGACCCTCGTGGCCCTCACCGGCTCGGCGGGCAAGACCAGCACCAAGGACCTCATCGCCCAGGTGCTCGCGCGCAAGGCGCCCACGGTGTTCACACCGGGATCGTTGAACAATGAGATCGGGCTGCCGCTGACCGCGCTGAGCGCCACCGCCGAGACGAGGTTCCTCGTCCTGGAGATGGGCGCCCGCGGCATCGGTCACATCCGCTACCTCGCGGACCTGACGCCCCCGCAGATCGGCCTCGTCCTCAACGTCGGCACCGCCCACATCGGCGAGTTCGGCGGCCGGGAGCAGATCGCGCAGGCAAAGGGTGAACTCGTGGAGGCGCTCCCTTCAGTTGAAGACGGCGGCGTCGCGGTCCTCAACGCGGACGATCCGCTCGTACGGGCCATGGCGTCCCGTACGAAGGCGAAGGTGATCCTTTTCGGAGAGTCCGGCGAAGCGGACGTACGTGCCGAGAACGTGAGACTCACGGACAGCGGACAGCCCGCCTTCAGCCTTCACACACCCTCCGGGTGCAGCGAAGTGACCATGCGCCTGTACGGTGAGCACCACGTGTCGAACGCGCTCGCCGCGGCCGCCGTCGCCCATGAGCTGGGCATGTCCGCAGACGAGATCGCCACCGCGCTCTCCGAGGCGGGCTCCCTCTCCCGCTGGCGGATGGAGGTCACCGAGCGACCGGACGGCGTGACCATCGTCAACGACGCCTACAACGCGAACCCCGAGTCCATGCGAGCCGCCTTGCGCGCGCTCGCGGCCATGGGCAAGGGACGCAGGACGTGGGCGGTGCTCGGCAAGATGGCCGAGCTCGGGGACGAGGCGCTCGCCGAGCACGACGCGGTCGGACGGCTCGCCGTCCGGCTCAATGTCGGCAAGCTCGTCGCGGTCGGGGGCAGGGAAGCGTCCTGGCTGCAACTGGGCGCATATAACGAGGGTTCGTGGGGTGAGGAGTCGGTGCACGTGTCCGACGCACAGGCGGCGGTCGACCTGTTGCGCAGCGAGTTGCGCGCGGGAGACGTCGTTCTCGTGAAGGCGTCCCGGTCGGTCGGGCTCGAGAGCGTGGCGCAGGCGCTCGTCGAGGCCGGTACCGAGGGTGAGGTTGCCGCCCGATGATGAAGCAGATCCTGTTCTCAGGAGTCATCGGCCTGTTCCTGACCCTGGTGGGCACCCCGCTGCTGATCAAGCTGCTGGCCCGCAAGGGCTACGGCCAGTACATCCGGGACGACGGCCCGCGAGAGCACGCCGCGAAGCGTGGTACGCCGACGATGGGCGGTATCGCCTTCATCTTCGCGACGGTCGCCGCGTACTTCCTGTCCAAGCTCATCACCGGTTACACGCCGACCTATTCGGGTCTGCTGGTGCTCGGTCTGATGGTCGGCATGGGCCTGGTCGGTTTCCTCGACGACTACATCAAGATCGTCAAGAGGCGTTCGCTGGGCCTGCGGGCCAAGGCGAAGATGGCCGGCCAGCTGATCGTCGGCATCAGCTTCGCGGTGCTCGCCCTCCAGTTCCAGGACGCCCGCGGCAACACCCCGGCCTCCACGAAGCTGTCGTTCATCACGGACTTCGGCTGGAAGATCGGCCCGATCCTGTTCGTGATCTGGGCGCTGTTCATGATCCTCGCGATGTCGAACGGCGTGAACCTGACGGACGGTCTCGACGGCCTCGCCACCGGCGCCTCGGTCCTGGTCTTCGGTGCCTACACCTTCATCGGTGTCTGGCAGTTCCAGGAGTCCTGCGCCAACGCGCAGACCCTGACCAACCCGAACGCCTGTTACGAGGTGCGCGATCCGCTCGACCTCGCGGTCATCGCCTCGGCGCTGATGGGCGCCTGCCTGGGCTTCCTGTGGTGGAACACCTCGCCGGCCAAGATCTTCATGGGGGACACGGGCTCACTCGCCCTCGGCGGTGTCCTCACCGGTCTGGCGATCCTCTCCCGCACGGAGCTGCTCGTCGCCATCATGGGCGGCCTCTTCGTCCTCATCACCATGTCGGTGGTCATCCAGGTCGGCTCCTTCAAGCTCACCGGCAAGCGGGTCTTCCGAATGGCCCCGCTCCAGCACCACTTCGAACTCAAAGGCTGGTCCGAAGTGCTCGTGGTGGTCCGCTTCTGGATCATCCAGGGCATCTGCGTGATCGTCGGCCTGGGCCTCTTCTATGCGGGATGGGCAGCGGAAAAGTGACCGACGGTCAGGGGCTCTCCTTCGAGGGCAAGCACGTCACCGTCGCCGGGCTCGGAGTCTCCGGCATCCCGGCGGCCAAGGTCCTGCACGGGCTCGGCGCGCTCGTCACGGTCGTCAACGACGGCGACGACGAGCGCTCCCGGGCCCAGGCGGCCGACCTGGAGGCGCTCGGCATCACCGTGCGCCTCGGCGATGGTGCGACCCTGCCCGAGGGCACCGAACTGATCGTCACCACCCCCGGCTGGAAGCCCGACAAGCCGCTGTTCACGGCGGCGCGTGAGGCGGGCGTACCGGTGTGGGGGGACGTGGAGTTGGCCTGGCGCCTGCGCGGCCCCGACGCGGCCCCCTGGCTGGCCGTCACCGGCACCAACGGCAAGACCACCACCGTCCAGATGCTCGCCTCGATCCTGAAGGCGGCGGACCTGCGCACGGCGGCGGTCGGCAACATCGGCGTCTCGGTGCTCGACGCCGTACTCGGGGACGAGCAGTACGACGTCCTCGCCGTGGAACTGTCGAGTTATCAGCTCCACTGGGCGCCCTCGGTGCGCGCCCACTCCGCCGTCGTACTGAATCTGGCGCCCGATCACCTCGACTGGCACGGCTCGATGGAGGCGTACGCCGCCGACAAGGGCCGTATCTACGAAGGCAATCGGGTCGCCTGCGTCTACAACGTCGCCGACAAGGCCACCGAGGATCTGGTCCGCGAGGCCGATGTCGAGGAGGGGTGCCGGGCGATCGGCTTCACGCTGGGCAGCCCCGCGCCGTCCCAACTCGGCGTCGTGGACGGCATTCTGGTGGACCGTGCCTTCGTCGAGGACCGGCAGAAGAACGCGCAGGAACTCGCCGAGGTCGCGGACGTCAATCCGCCCGCCCCGCACAACATCGCCAACGCCCTTGCCGCCGCTGCCCTCGCGCGTGCCTTCGGGGTGCCCGCCAAGGCCGTACGGGACGGGCTGCGGGCCTTCACGCCCGACGCGCACCGCATCGCGCACGTGGCCGATGTGGACGGCGTCGCGTACATCGACGACTCCAAGGCCACCAACACCCATGCGGCGGAAGCCTCGTTGGCGGCCTACGAGTCGATCGTGTGGATCGCGGGCGGGCTCGCCAAGGGCGCCACCTTCGACGAACTCGTCGCCAAGTCGGCGAAGCACCTTCGGGGCGTGGTGCTGATCGGCGCCGATCGCGCGCTGATCCGCGAAGCCCTCGCGCGACACGCGCCGGAAGTACCCGTCGTCGACCTCGACCGGACCGACACTGGGGCGATGCTCGCGGCTGTCCAGGAGGCACAGCGGCTCGCCGCCGCCGGCGACACGGTGCTGCTCGCCCCCGCCTGCGCCTCCATGGACATGTTCGCCAACTACAACAAGCGCGGTGACGCGTTCGCCACGGCGGTTCGCGAACTCGGCGCCTGACCGACGCAAGCGGAGGCGCTGATGCCCAGTAGCCGTACCGGCCGGCCGCCCGTGCAGCAGCGGACCCCCAGACGTCCCGCCGCCGCCAGGACCGTCCGCGACAACCCCGTACGACGGCTCTACACCAACGCGCGCCGGGCCTGGGACCGCCCGCTGACCGCCTACTACCTGATCGCCGGCGGCAGCGTGCTGATCACCGTGCTGGGTCTGGTGATGGTCTACTCGGCCTCCCAGATCACCGCACTCCAACTGTCTTTGCCCGGCTCGTACTTCTTCCGCAAACAGTTCCTCGCGGCCTGTATCGGCGGGGTGCTGGCGCTGGCCGCCTCGCGGATGCCGGTCAAGTTGCACCGGGCGCTGGCCTATCCGATCCTCGCGGGCGCCGTCTTCATGATGGCGCTGGTGCAGTTGCCGGGGATAGGGATGTCGGTCAACGGCAACCGCAACTGGATCTCGCTCGGCGGCTCCTTCCAGATCCAGCCCAGCGAGTTCGGCAAGCTGGCCCTGGTCCTGTGGGGCGCCGACCTGCTCGCCCGCAAGCAGGACAAGGCGATGCTGGCCCAGTGGAAGCACATGCTGGTGCCGCTGGTGCCGGTCGCGTTCATGCTGCTCGGGCTGATCATGCTCGGCGGCGACATGGGCACGGCGATCATCCTCACCGCGATCCTGTTCGGCCTGCTGTGGCTGGCCGGCGCTCCGACCCGGCTCTTCGTCGGCGTGCTGTCGATCGCGGCCGCGATCGGTGTGATCCTCATCAAGACCAGCCCCAACCGGATGGCCCGGCTCGCCTGCATCGGCGCCACCGAGCCCAAGACCGGGGTCGCCGACTGCTGGCAGGCCGTGCACGGGATCTACGCGCTCGCATCCGGCGGGATCTTCGGCTCCGGGCTCGGGGCGAGTGTGGAGAAATGGGGTCAACTCCCCGAGGCCCACACCGACTTCATCTTCGCCGTCACCGGTGAGGAACTGGGTCTGGCGGGCACACTGTCGGTGCTCGCCCTCTTCGCGGCTCTAGGCTATGCGGGTATCCGCGTGGCCGGACGCACGGAGGACCCCTTCGTGAGGTATGCCGCGGGAGGCGTGACCACCTGGATCATCGCTCAGGCGGTGATCAACATCGGTGCGGTGCTCGGCCTGCTGCCGATCGCCGGCGTCCCGCTCCCGCTGTTCTCCTACGGGGGTTCCGCCCTGCTGCCGACCATGTTCGCCATCGGGTTGCTGATCGCCTTCGCGCGCGACGACCCCGCTGCGCGGGCGGCGCTTGCGATGCGGCAACCCCGCTTTGGTAGAAAGCGGGGGGCCAGGGGTACCGGTTCCGGCCAACGGCCCCGGAGATGGAACACGATGCGACGGCGTGCCTCGGCGGCGCGTTCGTCCGGAGAGCGGTGAATTTCGGTGCATGTCGTACTCGCCGGTGGGGGGACCGCCGGCCACATCGAGCCGGCGCTCGCCCTCGCGGATGCCCTGCGCAGGCAGGACCCCACCGTGGGGATCACAGCCCTGGGCACGGAGCGCGGCCTTGAGACCCGTCTCGTACCCGAGCGGGGCTACGAACTCGCGCTGATCCCCGCCGTACCCCTGCCGCGCAAGCCCACCCCCGAACTGATCACCGTGCCGGGCCGGTTGCGCGGCACGATCAAGGCGGCCGAGCAGATCCTGGAGCGCACCAAGGCGGACTGCGTCGTCGGCTTCGGCGGCTATGTGGCGCTGCCCGGCTACCTCGCGGCCAAGCGCCTCGGGGTACCGATCGTGATCCACGAGGCCAACGCCCGGCCCGGGTTGGCCAACAAGATCGGCTCGCGGTACGCGGCCCGGGTCGCCGTCTCGACCCCGGACAGCAAGCTGCGCGACGCCCGCTACATCGGCATCCCGCTGCGCCGCACGATCGCCACCCTGGACCGCGCGGCCGTACGGCCCGAGGCCCGGGCCGCGTTCGGGCTCGACCCGAACCTGCCGACGCTGCTGGTCTCCGGCGGCTCGCAGGGCGCCCGGCACCTCAACGAGGTGGTCGAGCGGGTCGCGCCGTACCTCCAACAGGCCGGAATCCAGATCCTGCACGCGGTCGGCCCGAAGAACGAACTGCCGCAGGTGCACCAGATGCCGGGGATGCCCCCCTACATCCCGGTACCGTACGTGGACCGGATGGACCTCGCGTACGCCGCGGCCGACATGATGCTCTGCCGCGCGGGCGCGATGACCGTCGCCGAACTCTCCGCCGTCGGACTCCCGGCCGCCTACGTCCCGCTGCCCATCGGCAACGGCGAACAGCGGCTGAACGCCCAGCCGGTGGTCAAGGCCGGCGGCGGACTCCTGGTCGACGACGCGGAACTGACGCCCGAGTGGATCCAGGGCAACGTCCTGCCCGTACTCGCCGACCCGCACCGGCTGTACGAAATGTCGCGCGCGGCAAGCGAGTTCGGCCGCCGGGACGCCGACGACCTGCTCGTCGGCATGGTGTACGAGGCGATCGCCTCGCGGCACCGCTAGCCATATGTGAGAGAGGCAGGGGATCGTGGCCGGACCGACGACCGCCGAGCGCGGTGAACGCCAACAGGAGTCGTCCGGCCCGCCCCTTGTCCGGCGTCTGGGACCAAGACGCCTTCGTCTGATTGTCGTACTCGCCCTCGCCGCAGTCGTGTTGGGCGCCGCCGCGGTCTGGCTGCTCTACGGCTCGCAGTGGCTGCGGGTGGAGAAGGTGTCGGTGTCCGGGACCAAGGTCCTGACGCCCGAGCAGGTCCGCGAAGCCGCCGGCGTTCCGGTCGGCGGACCGCTCGTTTCCGTCGACACCGATGCGATCGAAGCCCGACTCCGCAGGAAATTGCCCCGAATTGACACCGTTGACGTAGTCCGTTCCTGGCCTCATGGAATCGGGCTGAAAGTGACCGAACGCAGCCCGGTCCTGGTGGAGAAAAAGGGCGGAAACTTCATCGAAGTGGACGACGACGGCGTGCGATTCGCCACCGTTTCCACGGCACCGAAGTCCATCCCCACCCTGGAATTGACGCTCTCTCAATCGGGTTCGTCCGCGGCGGGCCTGCGCCGCTTCGGCGAGGACCGACTCGTACGCGAGGCGGTACGGGTCGCGGGCGACATTCCGGCCGCGGTCGCACGCGTCACCCAGGTCGTCAAGGTCCGTTCCTACGACGACATCTCACTGGAGTTGAGCGGCGGCCGGACCGTCTCCTGGGGAAGTGGCGACAAGGGTGCCGCGAAGGCGCGTACGCTCACCGCTCTCATGAAAGCAGCTCCCGGTGCCCGGCACTTCGACGTAAGTGTTCCCACCGCCCCTGCGTCAGCCGGGAGTTGACGCACATTCGCGCAGGCCAGCACCCTGGTTGGGCAGCGCTACGGCTGATCACATAGGGTGAAAAGAAAAACGGGAGGTTCGGCGTGTTCGTTGAACGTGCGCCACTTGTCGACTTAGTGTCCTGTTCAGAAGACTTCAAGGAACGGACACACTGGTAACCCTAAACTTCAACGTTAGGGTTCGGGTCGGCGCTACGGACCGTCCCATTCGGCATCCGTCGTCGGGTCGCGGAACACCGCGATCGACGACACGTAACTCGAGGCGAGAGGCCTTCGACGTGGCAGCACCGCAGAACTACCTCGCAGTCATCAAGGTCATCGGTGTCGGCGGCGGTGGTGTCAATGCCATCAACCGGATGATCGAGGTCGGCCTCAAGGGCGTCGAGTTCATCGCCATCAACACCGACGCGCAGGCGCTGTTGATGAGCGACGCCGACGTCAAACTCGACGTCGGCCGCGAACTCACCCGCGGACTCGGCGCCGGCGCCAACCCGGCCGTCGGCCGCAAGGCCGCCGAGGATCACCGTGAGGAGATCGAGGAGGTCCTCAAGGGGGCCGACATGGTCTTCGTGACGGCCGGCGAAGGCGGCGGCACCGGCACCGGCGGCGCCCCCGTCGTGGCCAACATCGCGCGCTCCCTGGGCGCCCTCACCATCGGCGTGGTCACCCGCCCGTTCACCTTCGAGGGACGGCGCCGGGCGAACCAGGCGGAGGACGGCATCGCCGAACTCCGCGAAGAGGTCGACACCCTCATCGTCATCCCGAACGACCGGCTGCTGTCCATCTCGGACCGCCAGGTCTCGGTCCTCGACGCCTTCAAGTCGGCGGACCAGGTCCTGCTCTCCGGTGTGCAGGGCATCACCGATCTGATCACCACGCCCGGCCTGATCAACCTCGACTTCGCCGACGTCAAGTCCGTGATGTCCGAGGCCGGTTCGGCCCTCATGGGCATCGGCTCGGCCCGCGGCGACGACCGCGCGGTGGCCGCCGCGGAGATGGCGATCTCCTCGCCGCTCCTCGAGGCCTCCATCGACGGCGCCCGCGGCGTCCTGCTCTCCATCTCCGGCGGCTCCGACCTCGGCCTGTTCGAGATCAACGAAGCGGCCCAACTGGTCAGCGAGGCGGCCCACCCCGAGGCCAACATCATCTTCGGCGCGGTCATCGACGACGCCCTCGGCGACGAGGTCCGGGTCACGGTCATCGCGGCCGGCTTCGACGGCGGCCAGCCGCCGACCCGCCGGGAGACCGGCACGAGCTCCACCTCGGCCCGCCGCGACGAGCCGACACCGGTACGGCAGGAGAGCCGTCCGTCCTTCGGCTCGCTCGGCAGCGTCAAGCCGAAGGAGGAGCCGGAGCACGCTCCGGAGCCGGTCGCCGACCTCCCGGTCGCCCCGCCGGTCCCGCCGTCGCGGACCTACTCGGACAGCGCCGCCGAGGAGCTGGACGTACCGGACTTCCTGAAGTGATAGGACAGTTCGACACCGTGAGCGGCGCGCATTTCGCCTTCACCGACAGGTGGGGCGGGGTGAGCGCCGTTCCGTACGAGGAGCTCAACCTCGGCGGCGCGGTCGGCGACGACCCCGACGCGGTACGTACCAATCGCGAACTGGCGGCCAAGTCACTGGGGTTGGACCCGGCGCTGGTGGTCTGGATGAACCAGGTGCACGGCGCGGACGTGGCGGTCGTCGAGGAGCCCTGGGGCGCCTCGGACATCCCCTCCGTCGACGCGGTCGTCACCGCCCGGCGCGGCCTCGCCCTCGCCGTGCTGACCGCCGACTGCACGCCGGTCCTGCTCGCCGACCCGGTCGCCGGGATCGCGGGCGCGGCCCACGCCGGACGCCCGGGCATGGTCGCCGGGGTCGTCCCCGCCACCGTACGGGCCATGGTGGAACTCGGCGCCGATCCCGCCCGGATCGTCGCCCGCACCGGACCCGCCGTCTGTGGCCGGTGCTACGAAGTGCCCGCGGACATGCGCGCCGACGTCGCCGCCGTGGAACCGGCGGCGTACGCCGAGACGAGCTGGGGCACTCCCGCGGTCGACGTGACCGCCGGAGCGCACGCGCAGCTCGACCGGCTCGGGGTGCGCGACCGGGAGCAGTCGCCGGTGTGCACCCGTGAATCGGGCGACCACTTCTCGTACCGCCGGGACCGGACGACCGGGCGGCTGGCGAGCTATGTCTGGCTGGACTGATCGGGCATGACGGACCGTAAGCAAGAAATCGCCGTGAATCTGGCGAGAGTCGAGGAGCGCATCACCGCCGCCTGTGCCGCGGCCGGGCGGAAGCGCGAAGAGGTGACCCTGATCGTGGTCACCAAGACCTATCCGGCGAGCGACGTACGGACGTTGGCCGAACTCGGTGTGCGTCACGTCGCCGAGAACCGGGACCAGGACGCCGCCCCGAAGGCGGCCGAATGCGCGGATCTGCCGCTGAGTTGGCACTTCGTCGGTCAGTTGCAGACCAACAAGGTGCGATCCGTGGCCGGTTACGCCGATGTCGTGCAGTCGGTCGACCGGTCCCGGCTCGTCACCGCGCTGTCGAAGGAGACCGAGCGGTCCGGGCGCGAACTGGGCTGTCTCATCCAGGTCGCACTCGACGCGGGAGTGAGCGGGCGGGGCGAGCGGGGTGGCGTCGGGC
>NZ_JBLTJC010000152.1:0-23561 GCF_048158785.1 Streptomyces colwelliae
GGGGGCGGGGGAGCGGCCCCGGTCACGGTTCGACGGACTGACGGAACGGCCTCGGCGGGACTAGGTTGTCGCCATGAGCAATCTTGATCGCGAAGCGGTTCCGGCCCTGTGCGGCGGCCGCGGTTTCGTGGTGGCGGAGCCCGTCCGTGAACTCCTCAGCCCGCGCCGGGTCCAGCTCGGCGAGTCCACCGAGGTCCGCCGACTGCTGCCCAACCTGGGCCGCCGTATGGTCGGCGCGTGGTGCTTCGTAGATCACTACGGCCCTGACGACATCGCCGACGAGCCGGGGATGCAGGTGCCCCCGCACCCCCACATGGGCCTCCAGACGGTGAGCTGGCTGCACGAGGGCGAGGTGCTGCACCGGGACTCGACCGGCGGCGTCGCGACGATCCGCCCGCGCGAACTGGGCCTCATGACCTCCGGCCGCGCGATCAGCCACGCCGAGCAGAGCCCCAAGGCGCACGCCCGCTTCCTGCACGGCGCGCAGCTCTGGGTCGCCCTCCCCGACAGCCACCGGCACGTCGACCCGCACTTCGAGCACCACGCCGAACTGCCGGTCGTCACGGCGCCGGGCCTGCGCGCCACGATCGTCCTCGGCGACGTCGACGGCGCGGCCTCGCCCGGCACGACGTACACCCCGATCGTCGGCGCGGACCTGGCCCTCGCCGCCGGAGCGGACGTACGCCTGCCCGTGGAACCGGACTTCGAGTACGCCGTCCTCGCCATGTCCGGCGAGGCGCACGTCGACGGCGTCCCGGTCCTCCCGGGCTCGATGCTCTACCTCGGCTGCGGCCGCACCGAACTCCCGCTGCGCGCCGTGTCGGACGCGGGGCTGATGCTGCTGGGGGGTGAGCCGTTCGACGAGGAACTGATCATGTTCTGGAACTGGATCGGCCGCACCCAGGAGGAGATCCAGCAGGCCCGCACGGACTGGATGACCGGGTCACGCTTCGGTGAGGTGAAGGGGTACGACGGCGATCCGTTGCCGGCTCCTGAACTGCCTCCGGTGGCGTTGAAGCCGCGAGGGAGGGTGCGCTGACCTGCTGGGACATGCCACAGGGTTGCCTGGCGCGGGCGTGCCCGGGGTGGCGAGCATCGGTTGCGGCAGTGTCCACGTCACAGCCCATGCCCTCCACCCAGCCCGACCACGGCAGATCGGCGTGCTTCAACACCTCGCCGGGGGCTGTGCGCTGAGCTCCTGGCGCACAGTCAGGCAGATCTGAACCACTGCCGGGAATCAGGCCGCGACGAGCTCCTGCTCGCGGTCCGGCGTTTTGACCTTGGGCTTCTTGTTCGGCAGCGAGAGCCGGAAGACCTTGTGCCACGCGGAGAACACCTGCTTGGGCAGCGGGCCGGTGACGTACTCCAGCTCGTACTTCTCGAACAGCGCGCGCACCTTCACCGCGACCTCGGCATACCGGTTGCTCGGCAGGTCCGGGAAGAGGTGGTGCTCGATCTGGTGCGACAGGTTGCCGGTCATGAAGTGCATGGCCTTGCTGCCGCTGATGTTCGCCGAGCCCATCATCTGGCGCAGGTACCACTGGCCGCGCGTCTCGTTCTTGATCGACCGGCGTTCGAAGACCTGCACGCCCTCGGGGAAGTGCCCGCACATGATCACCGAGTGGGTCCAGATGTTGCGGACCAGGTTCGCGGTGAACGTGGCGGCGAGCGTGGGGAGGAACGACGGCCCCGACAGCAGCGGGTGGATGACGTAGTCCTTGAGCACCTGCTTGCGGATCTTGCGGCCCACGGCCTTGGCCCGCTCGCGGAACTCCGGGTTCTTGCGGCGGCGCTTGTTCAGGTTCTTGCCGAGTTCCAGGTCGTACGCCGCGATGCCGTACTCGAAGAAGCAGGCGTTGATGAAGTTCCACACCGGCTGGCCGAGGTGGAACGGGTGCCACCTCTGGTCCTCGTCGACGCGCATGATGCCGTAGCCGAGGTCGTTGTCCTTGCCGATCACGTTGGTGTACGTGTGGTGCAGCTCGTTGTGCGAGTGCTTCCACTGCTCGGACGGCGAGACGTGATCCCACTCCCAGGTGGTGGAGTGGATCTTCGGGTCCCGCATCCAGTCCCACTGGCCGTGGAGGATGTTGTGGCCGATCTCCATGTTGTCCATGATCTTCGCCACGGACAGACCGGCGGTGCCGATCAGCCACGCGGGCGGGAAGAGCGAGAACAGCAGCACGCCCCTGCTGGCCAGTTCGAGCTTGCGCTGCGCCGAGATGACCTTGCGGATGTAGGCGGCGTCCTTCTCGCCGCGGCCGGCGATCACCTCGTCGCGGATCGCGTCGAGCTCGCGGCCGAGCTCCTCGATCTGCTCCGCGGTCAGGTGGGCGGTGGGGTCGGTGGCGGTCAAGGTGCTCCTACCGTTCGATGTCGCAGGGGCCCGCGGCGGCGGACACGCAGGTCTGGATGAGGACGCCCGGCTCGGCCTCGGTGATCTCGCCGGTGCGCAGGTCGCGGACGGCGCCCGCCTTGAGCGGCGTGACGCAGCCGAAGCAGATGCCCATGCGGCACCCGGAGGGCATGAGCACACCGGCCTCCTCGCCGACGTCCAGCAACGGCGTGGCGCCGTCCGCGTCGACGGTCTTGCCGGTGGCGCTGAACGTGACCTCGCCGCCGTCACCGGTGACGACGATGCCGGGGCGGAAGCGTTCGGTGTGCAGGCGCTCTTGTACGCCGTGCTCGCTCCAGTGCTCTTCGGCGGCGTCGAGCAGGCCCGCGGGCCCGCAGGCCCAGGTCTCGCGCTCGGCCCAGTCGGGCACGAGTTCGTCGAGACGGGCGATGTCGAGCATGCCGTCCGTGTCGGTGTGCACCTCGGTGAGCCGCAGCTTCTTGTCCGCGACCAGGTCGTGCAGTTCGCTGCGGAAGATCACGTCCTGCGGCTGTGGTGCGCAGTGGACCATGACGACGTCGTCGAACTCGGTGTCGCGCAGCATGCCCATCACGGGCGTGATGCCGCTGCCGGCCGTCAGGTAGAGCACCTTGGCGGGCTTGGCCCGCGGCAGTACGAAGTCACCGGTCGGCTGGTCGAGCTGGATCAGCGTGCCCGGTTTCGCCCTGCGGACCAGGTGGTTGCTGACCTTGCCGTCCGGGATCGCCTTCACGGTGATCGTGACGCGGCCGTCCTGGCGGTCTGTCGGCGAGGTGAGGGAGTAGGCACGCCACAGGCGCACCCCGTCGACGTCGACCCCGATCCGCACGTACTGACCGGCTGTGTGGCCGCGCCAGCCCCGTCCCGGTCTGATCACGATGGTCGCGGCGTCGCCCGTCTCGGGGTGCACGGCCTCGATGCGCCCACGCAGGTCGGCGCCCGCACGCAGCGGGCTGACCAGGTCGAGGTAGTCCGACGGCAGCAGCGGCGTCGTGACCATCTCCAGCAGTTTCCACGCCCTGCTGCGGAGGGCTGTACTCGTCATGACTTCAGCTTGCTGCGCCTCAGGGCGTAAAGTCCTGACCGCAGGACGTGAATCTGGTCGGCTGAATTGTTCGCAGGGAACAAAGACGTGAGTCATGCAATACGGAGGGCCAGCGAACTGGCCCTGGATGAGACGACGGTCACGGCCATGCGGGCCGCGCTGAAGGCCACCGCCGACGAGGTCGTCGAGGCGATCATCGACGAAGTCCCTCCCTACGCCAACGCCCTTTCGGGCCGCATGGGCGGCACCATCCGCCGATCCGTCCGCACCGCCCTGGGGCACTATCTGGACCTCGCGAGCGGGAACGCCACGGGCGGCGACGCCGGTGACGCGGCCTACGAACTGGGCCGCGGCGAGGTGCGTGACGGCCGTTCGATGGACGCCCTGCTCGGCGCCTACCGCGTCGGCGCCCGCGTGGCCTGGCGATGCCTGGCAGCAGGTGCCGTACCCGCAGGTCTGCCCGCCGCCGAGGTCGCCAAGTTCGCCGAGCTGACCTTCGCCTACATCGACGAGCTCTCCGCCGCGAGCGCCGCGGGCCACGCCGACGAACTGGCCGCCCGGGGCAGGGACCTCGAGCGTCACCTGGAACACCTGGCCCGCGACCTCCTCGCCGGCGCGAGCCCGGACGTGCTGCTGGCCTCTGCTCAACGGGCCGGGTGGCAGCCTCCGGTTTCGCTGACCGCGGTCCTGCTGCCCGCCGCCCAGGCCCGGCCCGCCTACCGCGCGCTCGACCCGAGCACCCTCGTCCTCGACGACCTGCCGGACGCCACCGGTGTGCTGCTCGTCCCCGATGCCGACCGATCACATCTCCTGCGGATGCTGACCGACCGCACCGCCGTGGTCGGCCCGGCCCGGCCATGGACGCGTGCGTCCGCCTCGTACGCACGAGCCGTACGCGCGCGCTCCCTCTCCTCTGACATTCGCGACACCGAGGACCACCTGCCCGAGCTGGTGCTGAGCGCCGACGCGGACGCGCTCGCAGACCTGCGTGCCCGAGCCCTCGCACCGTTGCGGACCTTGCCTGTCGCGACCGCACGGCGCCTGGAGGAGACGTTGCGGGAGTGGCTGCTGCACCAGGGCAGGCGGGACGAGGTGGCGGCGGCGTTGTTCGTCCATCCCCAGACGGTCCGGTACCGGATGTCGCAGCTGCGGGAGCTGTTTCCGGATCTCGCATCGCCACACCGGGTCCTTGAACTGACGCTGGCGGTCGGTCTTCGGGTCGGCTGACGCGTACTCGCCCGTCCACGACCGCGTCCGCGTCCGCGTCCGCGAGCGGTCCAGGAATCGTGCCTCGTTCTCGGAGCCGTCAGCCGGCTCATGCGGCCCGGCCTGAAAAACGGCTTTCATGTCGTCATGGAGGGCGCTGTCCTGACACGAGCCGACTCACGGGCGCGCGGCGGGCTGCGGCTGGGTGACCGGCGGGGCAGCCGGGCCAGGTCAGCAGGAACGGGGGGCCGGGCCGCTCGCGCAGGGGACCACCGTGGTTATGCGACGGCCCCGTGCCTCCCTTCCCGCAGGCCGACGGGACGACCGACCGAGTCGGCCTGGCACACCGCGCGAGGGATGATGGGGATGAAATGACGGAACGTGGGGTCAGGAGCTTGCATGGCGAAGCGGGTTCACCGACCCCGTGAGGACGCGGAGTTCGATTTCATCCTCGGGATGAGCGGAGTTCCGGTCCTCGCATACTTCACCGGGACATGGCCCAAGGCAGTCGAACCCTGCCGGGTGATGGACCTCGTCGTGGGTGGCATCGCCGACGACTGCACGGGTCGCCTGACGGTCGTCCGCGCCGACATCACGCGTTGTCCAGCCGCAACCGAGCGATACGGGATCACCGGAGCCCCGTCCTTCGTCCTGCTGAAGGAGGGAGAGGCGGTGGCGCACGGCACGGGGCCCATGACCACCGCCGAGGTGCGGAAGTTGCTGGACGGCCACCTCTGAGCTGCCGCTACGGCATGTGAGGGTCGGCAAGGTGGTTCCTGAGCAGGGGCAGGCACGGTCCCGCTGCGGTGATCAACCAGCTCAGCGACCTGCGGCGACGGTGCTGCGTAGGATCGCACGGGCCTGTTTCCCGGCTGGCGAGGAGCCCTGATGGTCATGACCGGCGAGCGGGTCGTCGTTGTCACCGGTGGAGGTACCGGCATCGGCGCCGCGACCGCCCGGTTGCTGCGTGCCGGCGGATGTCAGGTCGTTGTCGGCGGGCGGCGGCCGGAGCCGCTGCGGCAGGTGGCGGACGAAACCGGTGCTCTGGCTCACCCCGCCGACCTCACGGATCCGACGGCCGTCCAGGATCTCGTCGAGACCACGGTCTCCCGCTTCGGCAGGCTCGACGGGCTGGTCCTCAACGCGGGCGTCGGACGGGGCGGCGCGGTGGGAGATCTCTCGGACGAGGCGTGGGACCTGATGATCCGCACCAACCTGACGGGCCCTTTTCTGTTGCTGCGTGCTGCTCTTCCGCACCTGTTGAAGGCCCGCGGTTCGGTTGTCGCAGTCGCCTCGGTCTCGGCACTGCGCAACGGGAAGGGCAATGCCGCGTACGCGACCTCGAAGGCCGCGCTGCTCCAGCTGTGCCGTTCGCTGGCGGTCGACTACGCGGGCCAGGGGCTGCGGGCCAACACCGTGTGCCCGACCTGGGTGCGCACCGAGATGGCCGACCGCCGTATGGCCCGGTTCGCAGAGGAGTCGGGACTGGACGGCGGGGTCACCGCACTCGACGCGGGAACGGTGCCCTTCGACTTCCGCCTCGAAAGCCGTGAGCGGAGTCAATGACGATCGGCGCCGACGGGCGGGGAGACCAGCACCATCCGCCTGGGCACGCTCATGAGCGCGGCGACCTTCCGACTGCCCGGTCCGCTGGCCATCGCCGTCGCCCAGATCGACCGGATGAGCGGCGGCCGGATCGAGTTCGGCCTCGGCACCGGCTGGTACGCCGAGGAACACACCGCGTACGGCATCCCCTTCCCCGCCCAGCGCGAGCGCTTCGACCGGTTCGAGGAGCAACTCGCCGTGATCACCGGGCTGTGGCAGACACCGGTGGGGAAGACCTTCACCTACGACGGGAAGTACTACCGACTCACGGACTCACCGGCACTGCCCAAGCCGCACCAACCCCGGCCGCCCATACTGATCGGCGGGGACGGACCGGTTCGTACGCCCCGTCTGGTCGCCCGCTACGCGGACGAGTTCAACATCCCCTTCCTGCCCCTGGAACCGACGAGACAGCTCTTCGAACAGGCCCGCACCGCGTGCCGTGTCGCCGGACGCGCCCCGGACAGCCTGGAGTTGTCCGCCGCGCAGGTGCTGTGCTGCGGCCGCAGCCGGTCGGAACTGCGCCGCCGGGCCGAGGCGCTGGGGCCCGAGGACGGCGAGTTCGCCAAGAGCCGTATCTCTGGAACACCGGCCGAAGTGGTCGACAAAATCGGCCGGTTCGCAGAAGCGGGCGCCACGCGCCTCTATCTTCAGCCGCTCGATCTGGAGGATCTCGACCACCTGGAGCTGGTTGCCGCGGATGTTCTGCCTCAAGTCCGGTGACGGTCGACGACCGAGGCAGGGCTGTTCGATCGATCGGTTGGTTCGGGGCGGGTGGGCCTGAACTCTCCCCACCAGCCCCTGAGGCTCGCGTTCGGCCTCACACCGAGAACTCGCGTATCACCGTGTTGTGGAACACCGCGCTGCCGCCGATCGTGAACAGCGCGAGCCGGGTGTCCAGCAGGTACGGGAACACCTGGCTGGTGTGCACGTAGCGGCCGTCGTCGACGAACATCTCCACCGACGTGCGGTCCACCAGGATGCGCAGCTTCACCGTGCCGGCGGACGGGTCGAACGGGGTGTGGCTCTCCTGCCAGTTGCCGGACGTGTCGGCGTTCACCGTGTTGCGTCGGTTCAGGAAGGCGTAGTCGCCGTAGATCCCGGCGTCGATGTGCCGGCCACCGTCGGGTGAGCGCCTCAACTGGAGGCCTGCGCCGGTGAGTTGGGACCAGGTGAGCTCGGTCGTCACCTCGTAGGAGATACCGGTGTAGTCGAGCACCTTCGTGCCGTTCACGGTCACGTCGCCCAGGTTCACGGTGCGGGAGACATGCGAGTCGAGGCCGGCGACGGGCTGGGAGGCGAGGTAGTAGGTGCTGTCGGACGCCTTCTTCAGGGTGATCTCGCGGACGACGGAGTCGGTGCCGTTGAAGCCGTCGCAGTCGATGGTGGGGGTGGTGTTGGCGTAGTCCCAGTTGTTCACCCAGCCGATCGCGTACCGGGCGGCCGCGTCCACCGCGCCGCTCGCGTCCCGCTTCTCGAAGGTGACGGCGGCGTACCAGTCCCAGCCGTGGTCGAGCCACTGCGGGTCACCCGCGTCGGCGGTGAACGCGCTGCCGTCGAAGGAACCCGTCCAGTAGGCGTACGTGTTGGGCAGCCCCGAGCTCTTCCCGTTGGCGCTCACGCCGAGCACCCATTTCACGGTGCCGTCGCCGGCGGTGATGCGGAACAGGTCGGGGCACTCCAGGACGCCGATGCCGTCGTGGACGAAACCGTTCACGTACGTCCAGGACTTGAGGTCGTCGGAGTGGTAGAAACCGACCTTGTCGTTCTCGGCGAGGGCCATCACCCAGCGGCCCCGGTCCTCGTCCCGGATCACCTTGGGGTCGCGGAAGTCGGCGACGCCCGGGTTGGGCAGGACGGGGGCGGTCCCGTAGTTGGTGAAGGTGAGACCGCCGTCGGTCGAGTAGTACAGGAACTGCGCCTGGGAGTCCGTGCCACCACCGGGGGACATGGTGACGATGACGACGACCGCGCCCACGCCGAATCCGGCCGTGTTGCCGGTGTCGACCACCGCCGAACCCGACCAGAGATCACCGTTGGCCGTGGTGTTCTTGGGCGCGGCGACCCCGCGGTCGGTGAAGGAGACCAGGTCCTTGGTGGTGGCCAGACGCCACGCGGTGCCGACGGCACCGGTGAAGTAGTCGGCGTTGTAGAGGTAGTAGTAGTGGTACTCGCCGTCGATCCAGACGGGCCGCTGCGGGTCGTTCTTCCACTGGTCGGGGACCGTGAAGTGGTACGCGGCGCGGTAACTCGCCCCGCTCGCAACGGACTTGGTCCCGCTCGCGGCCGTGGCTGTTCCGGTGGACAGCAGCGCGGCGGCGGTGCCCGCCGCCGATCCCGCGAACAGTGATCTCCTGGAAATCCCCGACGTTCCGGGCATGACGCATCGTTCCTCTCGTGACGGCCCATGAGGGCCCGTGGCGGCTCGTCACACACGCGAGTGCGGCTCACAGTGCGGAGGGCGTGGAAAATCGGCTCCTGCGAACGAGGACTGTAGACCTAACTCGTTAAAGGTCAAGCGTTCCCGACCCTTGACAGGTCTGCCGCCCGCTTCCCATCATCTGGGGCATCACCCCTGAACTAACACGAGTTAGGCCCGTTAGATGACTGACTCGCACCTCCCTCGCCGCACGCTGCTGCGGTACGGCGCGTACGGGGCCGGAGCAGCCGCCCTGGCCGGGACCGCCGCGAGCTGGGACCGGCTCACGGGAGCCGACATCCCCGGCCGTGACGACGGCTCCCTCGTCGTCGCCACCCTCGGCTCCGCCTTCGACCCGGCCACCGTCGACGCCCTCACCAAGGGCTTCCACCGGATCCACCCCGACATCCCCCTGCGGGTGAACGCGGTGCAGGCCGTCGACTGGTCGGACTTCTTCGCGAAGATCCTCACCCAGATCGCCGCGGGCACCGCTCCCGACCTGGTGTATGTGGCCACCGAGGGCGTGCAGTTGTTCGCCCAACGGCTCGGCGTGGCCCTGGACAGCTGGGTGCGTCGGGACGCGGCGGAGCTGCGCGAGTACTTCGCCGACGTCCACCCCTCGCTGGTCGAGTCGATGATGTACGAGGGGAACCTCTACCAGCTGCCGATGGAGTTCAACGCCGCCGACATCTACCTCAACAAGCAGGTGCTGAAGCGGGCGGGCGCGGAGTTCCCGGCGGCCGACTGGAGCCGCGACGACTTCACCGCGCTCCTGCGGCAGTTGAAGCGTGGCGGCGGCTCGCACTTCACGCCGTACTTCTGGACCAACCGGCTGTGGGGCGGGGTGGTGCCCTGGCTCTTCGCGAACGGCACGAACCTGCTGAAGGAGTCGAAGGCGCCCGGCGGCTCCTGGCTGTGGGACAGCTTCTACCCGGCCGCCGACCGGCAGGGGCGCGGCGGGGGCTTCCGCTGGACGACCCCGCAGGCCACCGCCGACCGGGTCGAGGAGGCGTACGACTATCTCGCCTCCCTCGTCCAGGAGGACCTGTGCACCCGGCCCGAGGGCGGCAACGGCAACAACCTGGTCGGCGTGTTCTCCACCGGCCACGTCGGCGTCACACCGGCGGGCGGCTTCTGGGCGGGCGGCCTTCAGCTGGCCGGCATGCGGGCCGCCGACTACGACGTGCAGTACTTCCCGCGCTGGCGTACCCAGCGCCACCAGTTCGGCGCGGCTGGCTACGCGCTGCTGCGCACCTCGAAGAAGCAGGAAGCCGCCTGGGAGTTCATCAAGTACGCGGCCCGCAAGGACACCATGACCCGGCTGTTCCGGAGCAACCAGACCACCCCGGCCCGGCGTTCGATGCTGAACGCCGCCCGCTACGCCGCGAGCGGCCCGGCGCACTGGCAGGTCTTCTACGACACCCTCGACCGGTTTCCCGACACCGGCCCGATCCCCGCGCCGCCGCAGGTCGCCGAGGTGACCGACGTCCTGCTCAAGTACACCGGCACCGCGCTGGCCTCGCCGCGTGCGGTGGGTCCCGCGCTGCGCCGGATGCAGGGCGACCTGGAGCAGGCCATGGAGCGTGAGGTATGACGAACACCCAGGTCCCGAACACTCAGGACCCGAACGCCCAGGTCCCGGCCGTACGTTCGCGGCCCGCCACGCCACCCGCCGTCGCCGTACGGCCGTCCGTCCGCGACCGCGGCTCCCGGCTGCTGGCCGCGCTGTTCCTGGCGCCCACGGTCGTCGGCATCGTCGTCTTCACGGTCGTGCCGATCGTCGGGTCCGTCGTGCTGAGCCTGTTCCACTGGAACGTGATCGACCCGCCCCGTTTCGCCGGCGGCGCCAACTACCGTACGACCTTCACGGATTCGACCGTCCTGGTCTCCTTCCGCAACACGCTCGTCTTCATGGTCCTCGCGGTCGCGCTGCAACTGCTGATCGCGCTGACGCTGGCGCTCGCGCTGAACGGGCGGATGCCGGTGTGGCTGCGGTCGGTGTTCCGTTCGGCGTTCTTCTTCCCCCTGGTACTGTCCGCCGCGTCCATCTCGGTGGTGATGAAGTACCTGTTCAACCAGGACTTCGGGGTGGTGAACTGGCTGATCGGCCTGGTCGGCGTCGCGCCCGTGCCCTGGCTGACCTCGGAGCACGCGGCGATGGCCACGGTGATCCTGGTCTACGTCTGGCAGCAGTTCGGTTTCTCGTTCCTGCTGTTCGTCGGCGGTCTGAACAACATCCCCAAGGAGATCCACGAGGCCGCCGCCCTCGACGGCGCGACCGGCCTGCGCAAGCACCTCGGCATCACGCTGCCGCTGCTGTCACCGACGCTGCTCGTCGCGTCGGTGATGGGCATCATCAACGCCCTCCAGGTCTTCGAACAGCCCTACGTCCTCACCGACGGCGGACCCGGCGACGCCACCCGCACCGTGGTGATGGTGATCTACGAGAGGGCCTTCGAGCAGCTCGACTTCGGCGAGGCATCCGCGGTGGGCGTGCTGCTCTTCGCGCTGATCATGGCGGTCACCGCCCTCCAGTTCCGGCTCAGCCGGCGTTTCGTCCACTACCAGTGAGCCGGTGAGCCGCATGAGCGCCATGAGCCAAGCAACCCCGCCCCTGAAAGCGACCCCGACTCTGAGTCGCGCACGTCACTCGCTCGCCCCCTGGGCCCGGATCGCCGTACTGACCGTGTGCGCCCTGCTGACGCTGGGCCCGGTCATCTGGACCGTCGCCACCTCGCTGCGTACTCCGGCCCAGTCCTTCGACCTGCCCCCGCAGATCATCCCGACGCACCCGACGACCGCGGCCTACCACGGGGTCTTCCAGCAGATCGACGTGTGGCTGCTCGCCCTGAACTCCACGCTGGTGACGGCACTGATCGCCGTCGGCCAGATGATCACGGCGGGCCTGGCCGGATACGCCTTCGCGCGCCTGGAGTTCCGTTTCAAGAAGCCGCTCTTCGGCCTGGTCCTGGCGACCATGATGGTGCCGTTGCAGGTCACCATCGTGCCGGTGTTCCTGGTGCTGAAGTCGATGGGCCTCACCGACACGCTCCTCGGCCTGATCATCCCGGCCTTCCCGACGGCCTTCGGCACCTTCCTGATGCGCCAGTACTTCCTCGGTATGCCGAAGGATCTGGGCGAGGCGGCCATGCTGGACGGCGCGGGGACCTGGCGGATCTTCCGCTCGGTGTACGCGCCGCTGGCCACACCCGGCCTGGCGATCGTCGGCGTGCTGGCCTTCAACTACCACTGGAACGAGTTCTTCCGCCCGCTGATCCTGGAGACCTCCAGCCAGAACTACACGCTTCCGCTGGGCCTGGTCTCCCTCCAGGGCAACCTCGGCACCGGGTCGATCTCGGTGGTCCTGGCCGGGGTCGTGCTCTCGATGCTCCCCGCCCTCGCCGTGTTCGTCGTCGGCCAGCGCCCTCTTCGCGAGGGCATCACCTCGGCAGGAGTCAACCGTTGAGCAATGACCCCAACGCGCCGCGTTTCAGGGTCCGTCCGCCCGCCGGCTGGATCAACGACCCCAATGGGCCGTTCCGTTGGCGGGACCGCTACCACCTCTTCTACCAGCACAACCCCGACGCGCCGGTGCACGCGAACGTCCACTGGGGTCATGCCTCCAGCGCCGACCTCGCGCACTGGGAGCACCACCCGATCGCGCTCACCCCGACACCCGGCGGCCCCGACGAGGCCGGCTGCTGGTCGGGCTGCGTGACCGACGACGCCGGCACACCGACCGCCGTATACACGGGAGTTGACCATGCCCACGCTGGCCTCGGCACCATCTGCCTGGCACGGGCGGCGGACCCCGACGACGAGCTGCTGACCGAGTGGAAACCACTCCCGACACCGGTGGTGGCAGGACCGCCACCGGGACTGGACGTGGTCATGTTCCGCGACCCGTTCGTCTTCCGCCACGAGGACAGACGCTGGGCCCTCGTCGGGGCCGGCCACGCCGACGGCACGCCGTCGGTCCTGCTCTACGACTGCGACGACCTGACCGACTGGCGGTTCGCCGGCGTGCTGCTGGACGGCAGGGACCCGGTGGCCGCGGGCGCGTTCGGCGACAAGTCGGTGGGCTGGGAGTGCCCGCACCTGTACCGGACGGCAGGCGGCGACCACGTACTCCTGGTGTCCTTGTGGGACGGAGATCCCTGCTCCACCGGATACCTGACGGGCAGTCTGGAGCCCGATGGCCAGGGCGGGTTGGGGTTCGTGCCGTACGCCGGCGGCCGGCTTGACCAGGGGCGGGACTTCTACGCTCCCGCCGTGCTTCAGGAGTCGGACCGCGCACTGCTGTGGGGCTGGTCGTGGGAGGCCCGCCCGCAGGAGGAGATGGACAGGGTCGGCTGGGCAGGCGTACTCACCGCGCCACGGGTCGTCGACGTCCACCCCGACGGTTCACTGCGGGTGAATCCGGCCTCGGAACTCGAACTGCTGCGCCCGGCCGAGCCGTTCGTCACCGCGCCGGGCCGGGTTCCGCTTCCCCACGCGTACGACCTGACGGTCACCGCACGCGAACCGACCATGGTGAGCCTGCTCCGGGACGCGGCGGGCCGGGAGCTGACCGTCCGGGCGGACCCCGCCTCGGGGACCGTCGTCCTCGACCGCGGCGCCTGGCCCCGCACCGGCAGGGAAGGCTCCGCCCCGATCACCGTGCACGTGCCGAAGGCGCCCGAACTCACGCTCCGGCTGCTCGTCGACGGCTCGCTCCTCGAACTCTTCGTCGCGGACCGGGCCATGGTCACCGAGCGCGTCTACCGGCGCCCTGGCGACATCGCCGAGCTGGTCGTCGACGGGGCGGGTGCCGGGGTCACGGGGTGGGCGCCGGGCCCAGGGAGGCGCGGTTGACCACAGGGCAGCCTTGGCACAGGTCGGGTGCGGGGGCTACGGGGTGGGCGCCGGACTCAGGGAGGCGCGGTTGACCACAGGGCAGCCCTGGCACGGGTCGGGTGCGCGGGTTACGGGGTGGGTGCCGGACCTACGGAGGTGCGGTTGACCGTGGGCTGGGGCGGGCGCGGGCCGGGCGCCCGGGTTACCGGGTGGGCGTCGGATCCAGGAAGGCGCGGTTGACCACAGGGCAGGGCAGGTGCGGACCGGGGACCCGGGGCACCAGGAAGGAGGCGTCGGACCCGCGCGGCTGACCAGGCATGGGCCGGCAGCCCAGGTCACCGACTGGGCGCCGGACCCACGGAAGCCCGACTGACCACAGGACACGCCAACCGCCGGACGGTCGCCGGCGGCGTACGGCCGGCTTCGATGGCGTCCAGGAGCAGCCGGGCCGCCGCCTCGCCCATCGCCCGGTGCGGCAGCGCGACCGAGGTGAGGGGCGGGGTGAGGAACGCGGCCATGTGCTCCTGGTCGTCGTAACCGACCACCGACAGATCTGCGGGCACGTCGATGCCGAGCCGGGTCGCCGCGTGCAGGACACCCGCCGCGACCCGGTCGTTGTAGCACAGGACGCCCGTGGGGCGACGGCCCGGCTCGACCCCGTCGAACAGGCGCAGCGCCCCCGCGTATCCCGCGGAGATCTCCCCGCCGCCGCGCACGATCCACTCCTTGGGCACGGTGACGCCCTCGGCGCGCAGCACGTCCCGGAAGCCGCGGGTGCGTTCCACCGAGGCGATGTCGTCCAGACCACCGATCACGGCGAGCCGGCGGTGGCCCGCACCGAGCAGCAGCCGGGCCGCGGTACGGCCACCGGCGCGCTCGGCGGGGACCACGGCGGGCAGGGAGTCGTCCTCGGGCAGGCAGTTGGCCAGCACGGAATGGGTGCGGTGCAGGCCCTCGGGGACGCGGACCCGGCGCAGCGACATGGCCGCGTAGATGATGCCGTCCACGCGCCGGTCGAGCAGTTCCGCGACGGCCGCGTCCTCCTTGACCGGGTCACCGCCGGAGTCGACGGTGAGGACGAGATGGTCCCTGTCCCAGGCGGTCTCCATGGCGCCGCGCAGCAGCCGGCCGGCGAACGGCGAGGACGCGATCTCGTCGGTGACCAGCCCGATCACGGCCGTACGACGACTGCGCAGACCGCGGGCCACCGGGTCGGGGCGGTAGCCCAGCTGGGTCGCGGCCTGCCGGATGCGTTCCTGGGTGGCGGCCGAGAGGTTGCCGTCGGCCCGGCCGTTGAACACGAAGGACACCGCGGTGTGCGACACACCGGCGAGCCGGGCGACGTCCCGTGACGTCGGGCGCCCGGTGCCCGTGTTCCTGCTCTCCTCGGCACCGCCCACGCCGCCCGCCGCCCTCGCCCAGCCCGACCCTGTAGATCACCGCCCACCCTATCCGCGGGGAGCGCCACGGCACACAGGAGATCCTCAGGGCGCCGCGGTGTGGGCGTCCGATGCGATCACCGGATTCCGTGCGGGGCGGGGACCGTTTCGGACCGGGCGTCAGCACGTCGTCCGCCGGCGATGGTGGAGGGGAGCGCGGGCCAGACCGCGGAAGCCGCTCACGACGACTGGCAGGCGGCCCGCCGCTGCCGGCTCCGAACGGCCGCCGCTGGTGCCTCACCCGGCGCCGATCGGACCGCACATCAGGTTGCCGGGTTCGGCAGGGTCGTCGCTGGTCCAGAACTGGGTCCACAGCGCGGCGAACTCGGGGCGGCTGAGGTAGCCGTCGGCGTCCTGGTCGAGCCGGTCGAAGGCGCCGCCGGTCTCCACGGGCCGCCCGTGCCAGGTGTCGACGAGACGCTGGTGCTCGCCGCGCGAGATGCGCCCGTCGGCGTTCTCGTCGACCGCGTCGAAGATGGTGTCGGCGGTGGCGGTGACGGCCTCGGGGATGGTCGGCAGCAGGTCCACCATGGCGAGGAGGTCGTCCATGTCGATCCGGCCGTCCCGGTCCGTGTCCACGGTCTCCGACAGATGCTGCCACCAGCCCTTCAGGACGCCGTCCACACGCGCCGCCAGTTCCGATCCCTCTCGCACTCGCGGCAGCCGGCCCCAGCGGTCCGCCAGGGCCACGAAGTCCGCCTCCTCCAGATAACCGTTGCCGTCCGCGTCGAACGCCTCGAACATGGCCTGGAGCTTGATCCGCTGGAACTCGCTGGACATCACATGTCTCCTCAGTCGCAGTACTCAGGACATGCTTTCCGCGGCCGCCCGCCCCTCAACGGCGCTCGCGCTCACCGCGGCGGGTCCCCGCGCGCCCACGCGCCCGCCCGGTGCGCCGGGCGCCAGTTTGCTGGCCGCGGACGGAGGACCCCGTTCCCCGGCAACCGTCCACGCCCGCCACGCTCGCCGAGGGCCGCCACCGATTCCGTACCCTGGCGGCATGCGCATGCGCCCCACATTGAGCTGGACCCCCACGGCGGCGGACCTGCTGCCGGGCACCACCGACCTGGAGCCGGTCGTCGACGTGCTGAGCGTCGGCGGTGTGCTGGTGCTCAGCGGGGCGGGCATCTCCACGGAGTCGGGCATCCCCGACTACCGGGGCGAGGGCGGGAGCCTGAGCCGGCACACCCCGATGACCTACCAGGACTTCACCGCCAGCGCGCACGCGCGGCGCCGGTACTGGGCGCGCAGCCACCTCGGCTGGCGCACCTTCGGGCGGGCCCGTCCCAACGCGGGACACCTGGCGGTCGCCGCCTTCGCCCAGGCCGCCCGCGTCTCGGGCGTGATCACCCAGAACGTCGACGGCCTGCACCAGGCCGCCGGCAGCGAGGGCGTCGTGGAGCTCCACGGCAGCCTGGACAGGGTCGTGTGCCTCGCCTGCCGCGCCATCAGCCCGCGCCGCGAACTAGCCCGGCGCCTGGAGGCCGAGAACCCCGGCTTCGACCCGGTCGCCGCCGGGATCAACCCGGACGGTGACGCGGACCTCACCGACGCGCAGGTCGGGGACTTCCGCGTCGTGCCGTGCGCCGACTGCGGGGGCGTCCTCAAACCGGACGTGGTGTTCTTCGGCGAGGCGGTTCCGCCGCAGCGTGTCGAGCACTGCCGGCGGCTGGTCCGCGAGTCGACCGCGCTGCTCATCCTCGGCTCGTCGCTGACGGTGATGTCCGGGCTGAGGTTCGTCCGTCAGGCGTCGCAGGAGGGCAAGCCGGTGCTGATCGTCAACCGGGACCCCACCCGGGGTGACCCGCACGCCCGCACCCGGGTCGCGCTGCCGCTGGGAACGGCCCTGACGACCGTCGCCGACCGACTCGGCATCCCGGTCGACGGGCCGGCGGACTGAGGAACAGGTCTGTTGCCGTCGACCCTCCAAGGGCCGCGTACCTTCACCATGTGTCCGTCCAGCAGGCCCGCACGGACTGGACGACCGGATCGCGCTTCGGCGACGTGAAGAGGTACGACGGCGACCCGCTCCCCGTGCCCGAACTGCCGCCGGTGGCGCCGAAGCCGCGGGGGAGGGTGCGCCGATCCGCTGTCGCCGCCGCACCCTCGGCTCGTGGACTACGGCGAGGTGGGCAGCTGCGGGGAGCGGAGCACGAGCAGGGTGATCTCGCTGGGGGCGAAGACGCGGAACGGCGGGCCCCAGAAGCCGGTGCCTCGGCTGGTGTAGAGCAGGGTGCGGGTGCCGTGGTGGCTGAGGCCGGCTAGGGCGGGCTGGTCGATGCGGACCAGGTGGTGGAAGGGCCAGATCTGGCCGCCGTGGGTATGGCCGGAGAGCTGGAGGTCGATGCCGGCGGCTGCCGCGCGGTCGATGAACTTGGGCTGGTGGGCGAGGAGCAGGACGGGGAGGTCGGGGTCGGCGCCGTCCAGGGCTCCCGCGAGGTGGGCGCGGTGGCCCGGCAGGCCGGAGGACTCGGCGGTGACGTCGTCGACGCCGGCGACCACGAGGGTGTCGCCTCCGCGTTCGACCAGCACGTGGCGGTTGCGCAGCGGTTCCCAGCCCAGCTCGTCCATCAGGTCGACCCAGCCCTGGGCCTCGCTGTAGTACTCGTGGTTGCCGGTGACGTACACCCGGGCCTGGGTGGCCTGCACGGTGCCGAGGGGGAGGGCCTGGGCGCGGCGGCGTTCGGCCGTGCCGTCCGCGATGTCGCCGGTGTGGCAGACCAGGTCGGCTTCGAGGGTGTTCACCGTCTCGCACACCCGCGCCGACCAGCGGGCGCGGTCGAGCGGGCCGTAGTGGGTGTCGGTGATGAGGGCGACGCGGGTGCCGTCCAACCCGGCGCCCAGGCGCGGGAGTTGGACGTCGAGGCGGCGCACGCGTGGCACGCGGCGGGCCTCGGCATACCCCCAGGCGAGCAGTACGGCGGTGGTCGCGAGGATCGTCCAGGTGACGATCCGGGCCCGGTCCTGGCCGTCGCCGACGCCTGCCACGGTCAGGGCGAGCCGCAGCAGGACCCCGAGCAGAACGGACCAGGTGAACAGGACCCAGCCGGCGCCCAGCAGGGTGTCACCGACGATCGCGGCCCGGTCCTGCTGGCGCCTACCATGACCGCGCCCCATTGCGAGCGGCATACCGACGAGACCGAGGACGAAGAGGGCGGTGCCGGCGAGTGTGACGGGCAGTGGCCAGTGCTGGCCGGTGTACAGGAGCACCCCGCAGGGCACGGCCCACAGCAGGACGGGGGCGATCAGCGGGAGGTAGCGCATCAGGCGGAGCAGTCGGCTCCGCCGTGGAGCCTGCGCCTCACTGTCGGCGGATCGGGTGTCGCTGGTGTCGGTCACGCTTCCCTCTCTGACCGGGCTGCCGTCTCGCGCACTGTATCCGGTCGTCCTCGGGCCGGACGGACGGGTGTTCACGGGTGCGGTCCGGTGGGGTGAAGGGTTCTCCGCGGGGTGACAGGACTCCGCCGTAGACACCTTGAAGCGTTTCGGATCTGATCGCAATGCCGCCTGGGCGAGGTCGCCGCGGCGGGTGTGGCCGGACTCGGTGAAGGGGGCGCCATCGACCAGTTGGAGCTGGTGCGGTGTCCAGGGTGGGCCGCGGTGGGCGGCTGTTTCGTCGGGCGCGTGCGTTCAGTTCTGTGTGGCTTGGTGAGGTCCTTCTGTTGTGATCTCGCCGGATCCCCGCTCGATCAGGCGGGTCGGAACAGTGACGGTGCGGGTGGGTGACTGGTCGCCGTCCAGTCTGCGGAAGAGCATCTCGGCCGCTGTCCTGCCCAACTGCTCGACATCCTGCGCGATGACGGAGATCCCCGGGCTGAGGATGTCGGCCAGGGGGAAGTCGTCGAAGCCCAGGTGGGCGACGGTGTCCTGGAGACCGAGGGCGCGCAGGGCTCGTACGGCCCCGATGGTGACCAGGTTCTGGCTGGTGAACAGCGCGGTGGGCGGGTTCGGTAGCGCCAGGAGCTGCTCGGTCGCGGCGATCGCGGACTCCTCGCTGGCCCCTGTGTGCCGGACGATCTCGTCGGCGTAGGCGAGGTGCGCGACTTCCAGGGCGTGCCGGTAACCGTCGAAGCGCTGGGCGGCGGTGGGAATGGTCGCCCGGTCGCCGAGGTAGGCGATGCGGCGGTGGCCGGCCTTCAGCAGGTGGTTGACGGCGGTGAGGGCGCCCTGCCGGTTGTCGGAGACGACGGTGTCCGCGTCGAGCAGGCTGGGCTCGCGGTCGACGAAGACCATGCAGGTGCCCGAACGCTGCTCGCTGATCAGATAGCTGTGGTCGTGGCCGGCCGGCACGATCACCAGGCCGTCGACCCGCCGGTCGATGAGAGCACGGGCCAACTCCCGTTCCCGGGCCGGGTCCTCGTCGAGGCTTCCGACCAGTACGAGCACTCCGCGCTCGCGTGCCACGTTCTCGACGGTGCGGCTCAGGGCCGCCGAGAAGGGGTTCGCCGAGTCCTCGACGAGCATCCCGATCGTGGCCGTACGGCCGTCCCCGCGGCGCAGACTGCTGGCGGTCAGGTTGGGCCGGTAGCCCAGTTTGTCGGCCGCGTCACGCACCCGGGCGGCGATGGCCGGATCGACGGTGGGCACCTCGTTGACCACGCGAGAGACCGTCTTGATGGCGACGCCGGCCAGTGCCGCCACCTCGCGCATGGTGGGGCGGCTACGGGGGGAGCGCGGTGGCGGCTCGCCCAGAGTCATCGTTGTCTCCAGCTGATTGTGCGTTACCCAGTCGTTGCCGACGCATGTCTACCAGTGTCTTGACGCGCTCGTCCATACGGGCCCACTATCCCGTCGAGTCAACGTTGTCTCAGCGTCGACCAAGGGACGGCTCGAAAGGGATCACGTCATGAACCTCTCCTCCAGCCAGGCGTCGGGCCTCCGCAGTCGGCGCACCCGTGCGGCAGCCATCGGCGTCACCATGTGCCTCGGCGCCACCCTCGCCGCCTGCGGTTCCTCCGACTCGGGTTCCTCCTCGTCCGGCAGCGGGAAGGTGGGTGTGTCACTGATCCTGAAGACCCTGAGCAACCCGTACTTCGTGAGCATGGAGAAGGACGCCAAGACGCAGGCCGCCAAGGACAAGGTGAGCCTCACGGTGGCGGCCGGCACGTCGGACGGCGACACCCAGACCCAGATCACCGCCATCGACAACGCCGTCTCGCGCGGCGACAAGGGCATCCTGATCACCACCAACGGCGACGCGGTGAACACCGCGCTGAAGCGTGCCAAGCAGGCCGGCCTCTTCGTGATCGCCCTGGACACCGCACCGAACCCGGCGAACGTCGCGGACATCACCTACGCGACCGACAACGAGCAGGCGGGCAAGCTCGACGGCCAGTACGCGGCGGCGGCCCTGGACGGCAAGCCCGCGGTCATCGCCATGCTCGACCTCTTCAACAACCAGGTCGTCTCGGTGGACATCGACCGCGACCACGGCTTCCTGGAGGGCATGGGCATCGACCCGGGCAGCAAGACCGAGAACGGCAAGGAGGCCAAGTCCGGGAAGTACACCGGCGGCAAGGGCGGTACCTACACGGTCGCCTGCCATCAGCCGACCCAGGGCGCCATCGACGGCGGACGCACCGCGATGGAGAACTGCCTGTCGGCCAACCCGGACATCAACGTCGTCTACGCGATCAACGAGCCGGCGGGCGAGGGCGCGTACAACGCGCTGAAGGCGGCGGGCAAGGAGAAGACCGCCGCGATCTACGCGATCGACGGCAGCTGCTCGGGCCTGAAGAACGTCACCAGCGGCAAGTTCGCCGCCGACGCCGTGCAGTACCCCGGCAAGATGGCGGCGCTCGGCGTCAGCTCCATCGCGAAGCTGGCCCGCGGCGGCAGCAAGCCCAGCGTCACCAACGGCAAGTCGTTCTACGACACCGGCACCGCGCTGGCCGCCGCCAAGCCCATCGGGGGCCTGACGGTCCAGACCCCCGCGCAGGCCGCTTCCGCCTGCTGGGGCAGCTGACCCGGTCGGCCGGGTGGGCCGCCGGTAGCCGTCATGGCACTGGCGGCCCACCCGCACCGCACGAGCCGATGAGCCCGTACCGCATGAGCCCGTACCGCATGGCCCGTACCTCATGAGTTCGTTCCTACGAAGGCCCGCACGAGGGACTGAACCGGAAGGACCCCCTGTGACCACCCACGTGGACAGTGAAGCGACACCGGCACCGGCGGAGGACTTCCTCAACCGGCCCGCCACACCGGCCCAGCGCATCCACTCGGTGCTGCACCGTCAGCCGGCGCTCAGCCCGGCGATCGTGCTGGTGCTCGCCGCCATCGTCTTCTCCCTGGTCAACGACCGCTTCTACGCGTTGCAGAACCTGTCCCTGGTCGCCCAGCAGACGGCCGTCATCGGCTCGCTGGCCGTCGGTCAGACCGTCATCATCCTCACGGCCGGCATCGACCTGTCGATCGGCGCGGTCATGGTGCTCGCCTCGCTGCTGATGTCGAAGCTCGTCGCGGACAACCATGTGCCGGGCGTGCTGGCCCTGCTCGCGGGAGCGGTCGTCGCCATCGCCGCGCAGGCCGTCAACGGGCTGCTGGTGACCAGGATCAAGCTGCCGCCGTTCATCGTCACGCTCGGCACCCTCAGCATCTTCACCGCGATCACGCTCATCTACGCCAAGGGCCAGACCATCTCCCTTCAGCCGGGCAACATCCTCATGTGGAGCGGCGAGACCGTCTCCATCGGGCAGTTGAACCTGACCAACGGCGTCCTGCTCATGATCGCCCTGTACGCGGTGATCGGCTACGCGCTGCGCTACACCGCCTGGGGCCGTCACCTGTACGCCGTCGGCGACGACATCGAGGCCTCCCGCCTGGCCGGCATCTCCGTCAACCGGGTGCTGCTGAGCGCCTACCTGGTCGGTGGGTTCGCCATCGCGGTGGGCGCCTGGATCCTGGTCGGCCGGGTCGGCGGAGGTGACCCCAACAGCGGTCTCAACGCCAACCTCCAGTCCATCACCGCCGTAGTCATCGGCGGCACCAGCCTCTTCGGCGGACGCGGCGTGGTGCTCGGCTCGCTGATCGGCGCGCTCATCGTCCAGGTCTTCGTCAACGGCCTGGCGCTGGCCGGGATCGACCCCAACTACCAAGTCCTCGCAGTCGGCGTCCTGGTGATCGCCGCTGTCTCCGTCGACCAGTGGATCCGGAGTGTGAAGTCGTGACGACCGCCCCCACGCCCGCCACCGCCCCCGTTCTCGAGGCCAAGGGCCTGGTCAAGGTCTTCGGCCGGGTCATCGGTCTGAACGACGTCGACCTCACCCTCCACCCCGGCGAGGTCCTCGCCGTCATCGGCGACAACGGCGCCGGCAAGTCCACCCTGATCAAGTGCCTCTCCGGGGCGCTCGTCCCCGATCAGGGCAGCATCCTGGTCGACGGCACCGAGGTGAACTTCAAGCGGCCGCAGGACGCCCGCGAGGCCGGCATCGAGACGGTCTACCAGACCCTCGCCGTGGCGCCGGCGCTGGACATCGCCAGCAACCTGTTCCTCGCCCGTGAGATCCGCCGCAAGGGGGTGCTCGGCTCGGTGTTCCGCATGCTCGACACCGGTGAGATGAAGCGTCAGGCGGCTGACCACATCAAGCGGCTGGGCATCAGCACCCTCCAGAACATCAACCAGGCCGTGGAGACACTCTCCGGTGGCCAGCGGCAGTCGGTGGCCGTCGCCCGGGCGGGTGCCTTCGGCGGCCGGGTCGTCATCCTCGACGAACCCACCGCCGCGCTGGGCGTCCGCGAGACCGGCCAGGTGCTCAAGCTCGTCCGCGACCTGCGCGACCAGGGCCTCGGCGTCATCCTGATCAGCCACAACATGCCCAACGTCTTCGACGTCGCCGACCGCATCCACATCCAGCGCCTCGGCGGCTGCGCCGGGGTCATCACCCCGCAGTCGCACTCGATGGAGGACGCGGTGGCCATCATGACGGGGGCGAAGAAGCTCGTCCCGGAAGCCGGGTGACCGGCCATGACGGGGGTGAAGAGGCTCGTTCCGGAAGCCGGGTGACCGGCAGGGGCGGGACGGCCGACGCGTTCCGGATCGCCGAGGGCTGTCTCGGCGACGAACCCACCGTGACCGTCTCCGCGCCGGACGGTGCGGTGCGCGCCGTCCTCGCCCTGCGCGGGGCGACGCTGCTGAGCTGGCAGGTCGGACGCGGGGAGACCGGGCAGCTGACGGAACTGACGGACGGCTACTGCGACGAGGCGGAGCTGCGCTCGCAGGACGGTGTACGGGCGGGCCTGCTCGCCCCGTTCTCCAACCGTGTCGCCGACGGCCGCTACCACCACGGCGGCCGCGAGCACGACCTGCTGCCCGGCCGCCTCGGGGACCGCACGGTCTACCACGGCTTCGCGCGCGAGGCGCCGTTCCGGATCGTCGGGGCCACCACGACGGCCGACTCGGCGCGGCTGCTGCTGCGCAGCACGAGCATCAGACCGGGCAGGCACCCCGGTTACCCGTTCGCGCTGGACCTCGATGTCGCGTACACCATCGGCCGCCGCGAACTCGGCATCGGCCACAGAGCCTCGTTCGGGGTCGGGCTTGGCGACCACCGCGGACTCGAGGACGTCCGGGTGGGTGTTGATCGCCGACTCGACCTCGGGACCGCCGATGTTGTAGCCGGAGGAGACGATCATGTTGTC
>NZ_JBLTJC010000153.1:0-23420 GCF_048158785.1 Streptomyces colwelliae
GTGTTGGTGACCGAGCGGGATGCCGGGACGCATGGGATCGCGGGGGGATCCAACAAGTGCGTCAACGGGTATCTGGACGCGTATCTGCTGGAAGGGCGGCTGCCGGAGCGGCGCGCGGCGTGCGCACGGCCGGATCGCCGGTGAACAGCCGCAGCACCGGACGCACGGCGACCGCAAGCACACCCGCCCCCAGAGTGAGCGCACCGGCGACGAGGACACGGTTCGCCCGCCAGTGCCCACGAACCGCGTCCGGGCAACCCCCGCCCGCCGCCCGGGACATGAGCACACCGGCCGCCCCCGAGAACGCGTTGGACAGCATGAAGACCAGCAGGACGAGCTGGAACACCACGCGGGAGGCGGCCAGTTCGGTGAGCGACAGCAGTCCGATCGCGGCGAAGAAGGCGAAGGACGCGAGGTAGTCCACAGCCATGGACACCATCGCCGGCCACGCCAACTCCCAGCTCTCACGCGCCGATCGACGGTCCCACGGCGTCGTACGCCAGGTGCCGAGCCAGTCCCACAGCCCCGCCCGCCGCAGCAGCACGACCTGGAGGGCGCCCGCGCAGAGAAGGGAGAGGGTGACGCCGAGGCCGTTCCCGGCGGCGCCCAGCGCGGGCAGCGGGCCGACGCCGTAGATCAGGGCCCAGCTCGCGAGCAGGTTGACGGGCATGGTGACGCAGTTCGTGAGCAGGGTGAGCCGGGTCCGTTTCGCCGCCTGGAGGGTGATCGTGCCGAGCGCGGAGAGCACCGCGAGCGGCAGACCGGGCGCGCGGGCGCGGAGATAGGCGGCACCGGCCGCGACGGCCGCCGGGTCGTGCACGGTGAGGGCGACCAGGGGGCGGGCCGCCAGCATCAGGGCCAGGGCGGCCAGCACCGCCAGCGCGCCGACCGGCCGCAGCGATGCGTGCAACACCCGTATGGCGGCGGCCCGTTCACCGGCTCCGAGGTGCCGGGCGCACAGCACCTGGTAGCCCGTGACCCCGGCCAGCAGGACGCCGAGTGCCAGTTCTACGACCACGATCGCACCGGCGACCCCCGCCAGCGCCGTCGAGCTGTAGTGGCCGGTGAGCGCGAGGCTGATGAGGTCACCGGCGCGCGCGACGGAGGTCGCGAGGACGGCGGGCAGCGCCAACTCCAGCAGGGGGCGGGCCTGTTCGCGTATCCAGCCCCGGGAGACGGGCGCCACCGTGTCCGGTGCGGCGCTCATTTCACGCGCGTCCGGGTGCCGTGCCGTGGATCGGGGCCCATGGTCAGCGTGTAGATGGTCGCCTGACGTACGGGGTCGAGGCCCAGCAACTCCTCGATCAGTCCGTCCCGTACCGCCGGGGTGACCAGCGTGCCCAGGCCGTGCGTGTCGGCGAGCAGCAGGAGGCGCTGGGCCAGGTGGCCGGACTCGATGTACAGGTTGCGCAGGGCGCGTTCGTGCCGGTAGCGGAACTGGTACTGCTCGAAGTCCGCGACCATGACCAGGGTGAACGCGGCGGTCAGCGGCCAGGGCGAGCCGTAGAACACCTCCCGCATGGCGCCACGGTGGTCGCCGGGGCGGATCTCGGTCAACTCCGGTTCTGCGGGGGCCAGATCGAGGTGCCAGGCGCCGGGGGCGATGCCGTCGACGTTGTACGTCAGGACGTAGAAGTCGAAGGCGGTACCGAAGGACCGGAGCAGTTCCCAGGGGTCGTCCTCGCCGGTGCGGCGCTGGTTGGCGGCGACCGTGGCGAGGCCGGTGCGCAGGACGTGCGAGAGCGCGCCGGCCGGGGTGGGCCGCGGCAGGTAGCTGCGCACCGAACGGCGGGTCAGCAGCGCCGTGCCGAGGCTGCGGCCGGGGTCGCCCGGCACCGGCTCGGGCAGCGGCACACGGCGGCCCTCCGGGCGGATCCGGGGCGGCAGCCGGTCACCGCCGCCGTATCCGGCGAGCACCTCGCGGCGGGTGTCGACGGCGTCGGGGCCGGAGTCGGCGTACGGCAGATCGCGGGAGAGGAGGTGGTACTCGAGGGAGGGGCGCCAGCGCCGCCGGTGCCAGAACTCGACCAGTTCCTCGGCGGGTTGGGGCGCGGCCTCGGCTCCGGCCAGCCAGGAGGCGAGGGCACCGGACCCGTCCGGCGGGGCGCCCGCGGCGATCGTACGGGCCAGGGTGCGCCGGTCGACGTACCCGCGACGGCGGCCGGCCAGGTCCTGGACGTGCACACCGTCCCGGGGACTGAGCCCGCCGCCGATGCGCAGCATGGGTGGAAGGGCGGACGGGCCGGATGGATCGGACATGGGAGTGCTCCTTTCAGGTCCTACGTCAGAGACGGAGTTCAACTCGGCTGTCCGGCAACGCACTTACCCCAGCGCCACCGTCGCGATCAGCCCCTCCGCCAGCCCGTCGACGCCGATCATCCGCTCGACCCCGGACTCCAGGTCGCCGTAGGCGGGGAAGGCCGGTATGCCGAAGCCCTCGGCGAGTTGGGTCACGGTGGAGGCGATGTGGCCGGCGTCCATGTGGATGCTGCGGTAGGTGCGGGGCTCGCGGTAGCGCCACATGTTGCGGCGGAACACGGAGGTGAGCACGAGCAGGCAGCGCACGTCGAAGGCGGGGCGGGTGGTGCTGGCCCGGAAGACGCGGCGGAACTCCTCGGAGTCCGGGTCCGGGGCGGGGACGGGCAGTTTCACCAGCGCGTGCAGTCCGCCGTGCACGTGGTACCAGCCGGGTTCGACGCCGTCGACGTCGAGGACGGCGAGATAGCCCTCGGTGGGATGGCGGCGGCCGCCGGACGGGCTGGTGCGGGTGAGGTAGTCGGCGGAGCCGGGGGCGCGGCTGCGGGTCGTCTCCACGATGCCGAGGGCGAGGGCGGCGATCGTGAGGAGTCCGGGCCGGTCGAGCTGCCGGGTGCGGCCCGCGTCCGTGCCGACGGGCATGGGCGCGAGGTCCGGGGAGAGTGCGGGGAGCGGTATCCGTTCCGCCGACGCGGGTTCCTTGAAACGGTCGCCGTCGATTTCCTCGTCACGGTACCGGTGAATTCGCTCCCGGTCGACCGCGATTCCCTTGCTGTAATCGACGCCGGGGAAATCGTGCGCGGCGAGATGGTATTCGGCGGCCATGCGCCAGCCTTTCTCCTCCCACCGCCGGAACAATTCCCGACCCCATTGGTAGCGCGGGGTGTCGAGGTAGGCGTCGTCGACGAGGAGGCCGACCTTCTCCATCGTGGCGACGACGGCCTCGGCACGCTCGGGCGGTACGCCCAGTTCGGCGGCGGCCTCCTCGGCCAGCAGCCGCCGTTCCCGCGGCCGGCCCGCGAGGACGAGCACGGCCGCCTCATGCGCGCCCAGCTTGAAGGATCGCCTGGTCAGCAGGTCGTCGGCGATCCACTGGCCGGCCGCGCCCGGTCGGGGCGTCAGCCGGATGAACTCGCTGGCCCGGACGGACTCAGTCACTTGTACAGACACGGTCACCCCTGGACTGGGGCCCCGGCGCCCGGGGAAGCGGATTCCCCGGGCCACCGGAGCGGGCACAGAATTAGTCGACGTTCGGGCCCTGGAGCAGCATGGGCTCGTAGGACTCGACCTCTTCGATCTCGACGATCTCGACGACCTCGGCGGTGTTCTCCATGGGGAACCTCCTGGATTTTCGGCGATTTGCCTTTCGCCACCGGTTGCTCGGCGACAACGAAATGATCACCCGGGAATGACGAGTTCGGCAAGCATCTCCTTTTTGCATCCCTGGAATAACCGGGAGGAATGCAAAGGGGCGGTCATTCCTACTTGTGGGTTACATTTCAGAGGCCATTGAGGAAGTGTCCACATAGTCACTCTTCACGCCATTCGCCCGCATTCCCCGGCAGGTCGACCCGGCCCCTCTGCGCAGCCCAAGCGTCTGAATGATCAAATCGCCGTCATATGCAGTTGGCGAATGCTTTTACCAGAGCGCGTCGCGGCCACGGCCCGTATGCTCCCCCGCATGGGGATCACGGGCGGAAATGCGGGCGCACACCAGGTGGAAGAGGCCGTAGCGAGCTGCCTCGCACTGCTGAGGACGGCGACGGACCGGGACTGGGACGAGGTGAAGGCCGGCCGGCTGGACTGGAGCTGCCGGTACACCGCCGAGCACATCGCCGGTGATCTCATCTCGTACGCGGGGCAGTTGGCCGGGCGCGCGCAGCACGCGTACGTCCCCTTCGACATCACCTTCGACGAGGGCACCGACAACTCCGGTGCCCTGGACGTCATCGAGACGACCGGCGCCCTGCTCGCCGCCACCCTCCGCACCACACCCCGCGAGGTACGCGCGTTCCACCCGTACCCGTTCCGCAGCGCGAACCGCGAGGGCTTCGCCGCGATGGGTGTCGCCGAGGTGCTGCTGCACACGCACGACATCGCCGAGGGCCTGGGCCTGACCTACCAACCCGCCCCCGAACTCGGCGAGTTCGTGCTCGGCCGGCTCTTCCCGCACATCCGCCCCGGCGCCGACCACTGGCGCACCCTGCTGTGGGCGACCGGCCGCGGCGACCTCCCCGGCCGCGCCCCCGTCACCGAGTGGCGCTGGCGCAACAACCTCGTCCACGCCACCGACCGCCTCACCCTCCAGGGCATCACCCCCGCGGCCGCCGGTGACCTGGTCTCGGGCGGCGACGGCGGGTTCGAGTGGATCGAGGGCGGCCCGTACGAGGGCACCCGGGAGGCCGCGACCTTCCTGCTGAAGGCCTACGTATCGGGCGTGCACCGCCCGGAGTTCGGCGTGTTCGTCCTCGTCCGCCGCGAGGACGGCCGCGCGGTCGGCGGCCTGGGCTTCCACGGCGTCCCCGACGAGGAGGGCCGCACGGAGATCGGCTACGACCTGGTGGCGGGCGCCCGCGGCCAGGGCTACGCGACGGAGGCGCTCCGCGCGCTCTCGGAGTGGGCGCTGGCCCGGGACGACGTACGGACCGTCTTCGCGACGGTCGAGCGGGACAACCTCCCGTCGCAGGCCGTCGTCACCCGGGCGGGTTTCAGGAAGGTGAGCGAGGACGAGGTCGAGGGCGAGTTCGCCTACGAGTTGGGGCGCTGACCAACTCCGTTACCGCGCCCGCCCCTTGGGCCTGCGCAACCCCGCCGCCGTCAGCAGCCGGACCACCTCCCGGCTCCTGACCTCCACCGCGCCGGCGGCCACCGCGTCCGCGTAACGATGCGACGGAATGTCGTAGTGATCCCGCTCGAAGGCCCGGCGCGGTACGCCCAACTCCTCGGCGAACAGGTGGAGTTCGTCGTACGAGACATCGCTGACGAGGTGGGACCAGAGGCGCCCGTGCCCCGGCCAGGTCGGTGGATCGATGTACACGGTCACAGGGAACCCAGGCTTCCCACCGCGGCGACCTTCACGCCCGCCTGGTGGCACACCCAGTGCGGGTCGGGGCCGAGTTCCGGTTCGATCTCCAGGGCGTGCGGGTCGCCGGACGCGCAGACCGGGCAGAGCGGCCAGCGCCCGTACGCCTCCAGCAGCGCGTCCTGCACGTCCTGCGCGACCAGCCCGGCGACGTACTCCACACCCTCCGGCCACTGCTCCACCCACCATCGCCGCTCCACGATGGACTCCTCCACCATGGACACCACGTCCGCCGCCACGACCTCGCGCGCGGCCAGATCGGCGAGCACGAGGGCGCGGGCGGCGTGCAGTGCCTGCTCCAGGGGACTGACGGGATCACTATCGGGACTACTGGGTGCCATGCACCCATTGTGCGCACCCTTGACCCGACCACCGCCTCGAAAATATCTTTCAAAGGTGACCCAGGACGTGAAGGAAATTTTCGGAAGCGCCTCGGGGAGTACGCCGCCCGCCGCACTGGCCGCCAAGGTGCGCACCCTCGCCCCCTCCATGACGCGCTCCATGCAGCGCGTCGCCGAGACCGTCGCCGCCGACCCGGCCGGCTGCGCGGCCCTCACGGTCACCGGCCTCGCCGAACTCACCGGCACCAGCGAGGCCACCGTCGTCCGCACCGCCCGCATCCTCGGCTACCCCGGCTACCGCGACCTGCGCCTGGCCCTCGCCGGGCTCGCCGCGCAGCAGCAGTCCGGGCGGGCGCCCGCCCTCACCACCGACATAGCCGTCGACGACCCCATCGCCGACGTCGTCGCGAAACTCGCCTACGACGAGCAGCAGACCCTCGCCGACACCGCCGCCGGACTCGACACCGTCCAGCTCGGCGCCGCCGTCACCGCGCTCGCCACGGCCCGCCGTACCGACATCTACGGCGTCGGGGCGTCCGGGCTCGTCGCCCAGGACCTCACCCAGAAGCTGCTGCGGATAGGCCTCATAGCCCACGCCCACAGCGACCCGCACCTCGCCGTCACGAATGCCGTGCAGCTGAGGGCGGGGGATGTGGCGATCGCGATCACTCACTCGGGGTCCACCGGTGACGTCATCGAGCCGTTGCGGGTGGCTTTTGAGCATGGGGCTACGACCGTTGCGATCACGGGGCGGCCGGACGGGCCGGTGACGCAGTACGCCGACCACATACTCACGACGTCCACCGCTCGGGAGAGTGAGCTCCGGCCGGCCGCGATGTCGTCCCGGACCAGTCAGTTGCTGGTGGTGGACTGCTTGTTCATCGGGGTTGCGCAGCGGACGTATGAGCAGGCTGCACCGGCATTGTCGGCGTCTTATGAGGCACTGGCGCATCGGCATAGGCGCTGACGGTTCGTGGTTGTCTGCGGGTGCGTTGTGGCTGGTCGCGCCCACGCGGCGGAGCCGCAAATAGACACAGCCCCGCGCCCCTAAAAACACCGGTCGGCCTGCGTTTTTAAGGGGCGCGGGGAACTGCGCGACCAGCCCCCACCGGCCCGCGGACAAGGAACAACAGAAAGAGCCGCTGATCCATGACCTCTACGTCCAACCCCCGTGACCTCCGCGCCGAGTTGGAGTCACTCACCACCGAAGCCTTCCGCCCGGAACTCGCCGGTATCGACCAACTCCCCACCCTCGACATCGCCCGCCTCATGAACGCCGAGGACGCCACAGTCGCCGCCGCAGTAGCTCGCCGCCTCCCCGGAATCTCCGCCGCGATCGACGCCGTAGCGGACCGCATGACCAGAGGAGGCCGGCTCATCTACATGGGCGCCGGTACCGCCGGCCGGCTGGGCGTGCTGGACGCGTCCGAGTGCCCGCCGACCTTCAACACGGCCCCCTCCGAGGTGGTCGGCCTGATCGCCGGCGGCCCGGCGGCCCTGGTCACGTCCATCGAAGGCGCCGAGGACTCCCGGGAACTGGCGAAGGCCGACCTCGACGCGCTCACGCTGACCGCCGACGACACGGTGGTCGGCATCTCCGCCTCGGGACGGACCCCGTACGCGATCGCAGCCGTAGAACACGCGCGCGGGCAGGGCGCGTTGACCATCGGCCTGTCCTGCAACGCGCACAGCGCCCTCGCCGCGGCCGCCGAGCACGGCATCGAGGTCGTCGTGGGCCCCGAACTCCTCACCGGATCAACGAGGTTGAAGGCGGGCACGGCCCAGAAGCTCGTGCTCAACATGCTGTCGACGATCACGATGATCCGGCTGGGCAAGACCTACGGGAACCTGATGGTCGACGTACGGGCGTCGAACGACAAGCTGCGCGCCCGTTCCCGGCGGATCGTCGCGCTCGCGACCGGCGCGGACGACGCGGAGATCGAGCGGGCCCTCGCGGCCACCGACGGCGAGGTGAAGAACGCGATCCTGGTCGTCCTCGCCGGGGTCGACGGCCCGACGGCCGCCCGCCTTCTGGAGGAGTCCGGCGGCCGGCTGCGCGCGGCGCTGACCGCGGCGGCCGACTGACCAGCACGCTCGGAGGGTGAACACCTCGCCCTCGCCCACCGCCACCGCCGCCGCGATCCTCCCCCTCGTCGGCGGCCCCGCGAACGTCACCTCCGTGGCCCACTGCATGACCCGCCTCCGGCTCGGCCTGGCCGACCGGTCACTGGTGGACGAGGAGGCGCTACGGGCGCTGCCCGGCGTGCTCGGGGTCGTGGCCGACGACACGTACCAGATCGTGCTGGGGCCGGGGGTGGTGGCCCGGGTGACCCCCGAGTTCGAGAAGTTGGTCGGTAGCGTTGCCGGTGAACTGGCCGCTCGTGGCACCGCCGGTGAACTGGCCGCTCGCGGCACCGAGTTGAAGGATGCCCAGCGCGCTCGCAACGCGACCCCCGCCAAACTGCTCCTGCGCCGGGTCGCCAACATCTTCGTCCCCCTCATCCCCGCCCTCATCGGCTGCGGAATCCTCGCCGGTCTCAACGGCCTGCTGATCAACCTGAGTTGGCTGCCGGGGCTCACCCCTTCCCTCGCCTCCATCGCCTCCGCGTTCCTCGCCCTCATCGCGGTCTTCGTCGGCTACAACACGGCGAAGGAGTTCGGCGGGACGCCCGTGCTGGGCGGTGCGGTGGCGGCGGTCGTGGTGTATCCCGGGGTCGCCAAGGTGACGGCGTTCGGGGTCGCCCTCTCCCCCGGCCAGGGCGGGGTGCTCGGCGCACTCGCCGCCGCGCTGCTCGGCACGTACGTCGAGAAGTGGTGCCGCACCTGGGTCCCCGCGACGCTCGACGTCCTCGTCACCCCCACCCTGACGGTCCTGATCGCGGGCCTGGCGACGCTCTACGGCCTCATGTACGCGGCCGGTGAGATCTCCTCCGCGATCGGCACGGCCGCGAACTGGCTCCTGTCGACCACGGGTCCCTTCGCGGGGCTGATCCTGGGCGGCCTCTTCCTCCCCCTCGTAATGCTCGGCCTGCACCAGGCCCTGATCCCCATCCACACCACCCTCATCGAACAGCAGGGCTACACCGTCCTGTTGCCCATCCTGGCGATGGCGGGCGCGGGCCAGGTGGGTGCGGCCGTCGCCGTGTACTTCCGCCTGCGCCACGACACTTCGATCCGTACGACCATCAAGTCGGCGCTCCCGGCAGGGTTGTTGGGCGTCGGCGAACCGCTCATCTACGGCGTCTCACTCCCCCTCGGCCGACCGTTCCTGACCGCCTGTGCGGGCGGGGCGGCGGGCGGGGCGTTCGTCGGGTTCTTCGCGATGCTGGGCGACAAGGTGGGGGCGACGGCGATCGGACCGTCGGGGTGGGCACTGTTCCCGTTGCTGGCGGGGAACAGCTCCCTGCCCCTGACGGCGGCGATCTACGCGGGAGGTCTGCTCACCGGCTACCTGGTCGGGTTCCTGGCCACGTACGCCTTCGGCCTGCCCCACCGGGACCGGGCCCAAGCAGCCCGGAACAGCGGGGAGTTGGTCACAGATCCATCGAGCGGCTGATGATCTCCTTCATGATCTCGGACGTCCCGCCGTAGATCCGCTGGACGCGCGCGTCGGCGTACCGGCGGCAGATCGGGGACTCCCACAGATAGCCGGAGCCGCCGAACATCTGGAGGCAGTCGTCGACGACCTCGCCCTGAAGCTCGGTGGTGACGAGCTTCGCCTCGGCGGCCTGGTCGGCGGTGAGGGTGCCCTGGTTGTGGGCGAGGACGCAGGTGTCGACGAAGGCCTGGGCGGAGCTGATCCGGGCCCGCATCGCGGCCAGCCGGAAGCGGGTGTCCTGGAATCTCGCCAACGGCCGCCCGAACGCGGTGCGTTGCTTCGTGTGGGCGACGGTCTCGCGCAGCGCCGCCCCCGCCTCCGCCACCGCGCCCATGGCGACGACGAGCCGTTCCAGGGCGAACTGCCGCATCAGCAGGGCGAATCCCTGGTCCGGCCCGCCGAGCACATCGGCATCGGGGACGTACACGTCGTCGAAGAACAGCTCGGCGGTGTCCCAGGTCCGCAGCCCGAGTTTGTCGAGCTTGCGGCCCCGGGTGAAGCCGGGGGCACCGGCGGCCACCAGGAACAGGCCGATGGCATGCCCCTCGCCGGTGCGGGCGGCGACGATGACGAGGTCGGCGTTGACGCCGCTGGAGATGAAGGTCTTGGCCCCGTTGAGCAGCCAGCCGTCCCCGTCCGGGGCGCGCACGGCGTGGGTGCGGAGGGCGGCCACGTCGGAGCCGGTACCGGGCTCGGTGATCGCGATGGCGAGCACCGTCTCGCCGGAGACCGCGCGGGTGAGGTGCCGGGTCTTCTGGTCCTCGGTGCCGAACGCGGCCAGGTACGGAGCGACGACGCACGAGTGCAGCGGGGCCGCGAAGCCGGACTCACCGGCGTCCGCCAGCTCCTCGATCATGATCTGCTCGTACCGCAGATCGGCCAGACCCAGACCGCCGTAGGCGGGATCGGCCCAGGGGCAGAGCAGGTTCCGCGCGCCCGCGAGCCGCCAGACGTCCTTTCCCACGATCCCCTCGCGCTCCCAGCCGGCCTGCCTCGGCACGACCTCGCGCCCGACGAAGCCGCGCCAGGCCGTCCGGTACGCCTCGTGGGCGTCGTCGAAGTATCCGTTTCTGATCACGGCCCGACGCTAGGCGGACGGCACGGCGGGCCGTCATGACCGCAGCGCTCACCGCCATTGACCTCCGTGTCCCGTACGATCGGCGGCCATGCCCGCACCTCTGGAGCACGACGCGTACGGCGCGCCCGCCCGCTCGGTCGCCATCCATCACGTACGGGCCGCGCTGCGCGGAGCCGAGCGGCACGGCCTGGACATCGCCCCGCTCCTCGAACAGGCCGCCGTACCACCGGAGTTGCTGGAGGTCCCGCTCGCCCGGGTGTCGCCGCAGCAGTTCGCCCGGCTCACCAAGGCGGTGTGGGAGGCACTCGACGACGAGTTGCAGGGCCTCGGGCCGCAGCCCCTCAAGGTGGGCACCTTCGCGATGATGTGCCACGCCGTCGTGCACTGTAGCCCCGACCTGCGGACCGCGATCAACCGCAGCAGTACCTTCTACGGCCTCTTCCCCGGCGGCCCCCGCTTCCAACTGGAAGAGGCGGATGGGGAATTGGCGCAGGCAGCCGGCGAGTCGGGACAGGCGGCCGACGCGTCACGGCTCGTCTTCGACCTCACGGGGTTCGACGACCCCGACCACTACCTCGCCGAGTCCGCCACCGTCGTCGCCCACCGCTTCGCGGGCTGGCTGATCCGCCGCCGGATCCCCCTCACCCGGGTCGAGTTCAGCCACCCGGCCCCACCGCACGCCCTCGAATACGACCTCCTCTACGGCGCCCCCTGCGCCTTCCGCGCCCCGCGCACCGCCCTCGTCTTCGACCGCGCCCTGCTCGAACTGCCCGTACTCCAGGACGAGTCGGGGCTGCACGCCTTCCTGCGCCGGGCCCCGGGGGACGTACTCGCCCGCCTGGACTACGGCAGCACCGCCGCCGCCCAGGTCCGCCGGCTGCTCGGGCAGTCGCTGCCGGACCGGATGCCGGACCCGCAGGACATCGCGGCCCGGCTGGCGATGAGCGCGCAGACGTTGCGCCGACGGCTGGCCGCCGAGGGCACCTCGTTCCAGCGGATCCGCGATCAGCTGCGGCGCGATGTGGCGATCGCGGCGCTGGCCGAGGGCACCGTCTCCATCGAGGATCTCGCGCACCGGCTGGGCTTCTCCGAACCCAGCGCCTTCCACCGCGCGTTCAAACGCTGGACGGGCTCCGCGCCCCGTTCCTACCAGCCCGGCGCCTGAGCGAACACCAAGGTCAAGGACCTTGAGCGGCACGGTCACCGCGACCGCCCGGCCCCGGCTCCTACAGTCCCCGCATGACAGTGGTGGAAGAAGCGGGACTCGGCCGCGTGGGCATCTGGACCGCGAGCCTGGACGCGGTGCCCCCGGCGGCGGGCGCGGAGATCGCCGCCGAACTGGAGGAACAGGGCTGGGGCACCCTGTGGTTCGGCGAGGCGTACGGCCGGGAGGCGTTCTCCCAGGCGGGGTTGCTGCTCGCCGCCACCTCCCGCATGCGCGTGGCGACCGGCATCGCCACCATCTGGGCGCGTGACGCGGTCGCGGCCAACGCGGCGTCCCGCACACTGTCGGCGGCGTACGGCGGCCGGTTCACGCTCGGACTCGGGGTCAGCCACCGGCCGTTGGTCGAGCGGGTGCGCGGCGGGAGTTACGGCAAGCCGGTCGCCGCGATGCGCGAGTACTTGACGGCGATGGCGGGCGCGGCCTTCTACGCCGCCGAGGCCGACGCACCGCGCCCGCCCGTCCTGGTCGCCGCGCTCGGCCCCCGGATGCTGGAGACGGCCCGCGAACTCGCCGACGGCAGCCATCCGTACCTGGTGACACCGGCCCAGACCGCCGAGGTACGGGCGGCGCTCGGGCCCGACAAGATCGTGGCCGTAGAGCTGGGCGCCGTACTCACCAAGGACCGCGGGACCGCGCTGCGCCGGGCCCACGCCCACCTGGACATCTACACCGGCCTGCCGAACTACCGCAACAACTGGCTGCGGGGCGGCTTCGACGAGAGCGACCTGGTGCGCGGCGGCTCCGACCGGCTGGCCGAGGCGCTCGTGGCGTGGGGCGACGAAGCGGCGATCCTCGACCGGGTGCGCGAACATCTCGACGCGGGGGCCGACCATGTCTGCGTACAGGCTCTGATGGAGTCGCCGTTCGAGGTGCCGACGGAGGCTTGGCGGGCGCTGGCACCGGCGCTCACCGGCGTATGAGCGACGTATCAGCAGTACCGCCGGATCCGCTGAGCGGAACAGCACACGACACCCGTTCCCGGGCCCTCCAGACTCCTGGCACGCACGGAAGACGAAGCGACCCCGCACAGAAGGACGGAGGAGAGCCATGTCCATAAGACACAGACTGTTCGCGCTCATCACCGCGGTGCTGGCGACGTTGGCCCTGGCCTGGGCCGGCGGATCACCCGCGCAGGCCGCGGGCTTCACCCCGATCAACATCTGGAACTCCAGCCACTGCCTCGACAACGCCACCGAGAACGCCGCGAAGCTCCAGATGTGGTCGTGCACCGGCGGTGCCGAGCAGAACTGGCTCCGGGGGTACAACAGCGACACGAGCCTGTACACCTTCACCAACCAGAACACAGGACGGTGCATCACCGCGCCCGCCTCGGGGGCGGGCACGGCCGTGACGGCGACCTGCAACGCGGCCGCGCGCAACCAGCAGTGGGCCCTCTACTACGCGGCCTACACCGGGTCGGCCGCGGGCTGGTTCTACGTCTGGCAGAACGCGTCGAGCGGGTACTGCCTCTCCACGCCCAGCGTCGGCAACGGCACCCTGATCCAGACGATTTCCTGCGATTCCACCGTGCGATACGAGTGGTGGCACCAGCCGTAACCACCAGAGCCTGCCTCAGAGTCCGGCTCCCGAGCGGCGGGAGCCGGACTCCGCCGTCCGCCACACCAGCGTGTACCGCCAGAACAACCGCCGCCGCAGCCGGGCCCCCGGCAGGAGGCGTACGGCCTCGCGGCGGACCTCGGCGAAGGTCATCTCCGGCGGCCGGGTGACAGCGGTCATCGCCACCGGTCGGGACACGGCCCTACGGCCCCGGTTCTTCACCCAGCCCACGACCAGGTTCAGGGCGACGGAGACGACTCCGAGGAGAGAGTCGACGGCATCCTCCTCGCGGGCACAGCCGACGACCACGAGGGTTCCGCCCGGGGCGAGTTGATCGCGGAAGCGGCTGAGCGTCCCGGTGAACGGGAGGTGGTGGAGGGCGGCGACGCAGGTGATGACGTCGTAGGGGCCGGCGGGGATTCCGCCCCGGGCATCGACGACGGCGAAGACCGCGGGAACACCGAGAGCATCGGGCGGGGTCAACTCCCGCGCCCGGGCGATGATTTGAGGATCGGAGTCGACCCCCTCCACACCACCCGTGCTCCGTACGGCAAGCAACCGCACCAGGTCACCGCTCCCACAACCCACGTCCAGCGCTCGCCCGAACCTGCGGGGCAACTGCCGTAGCAGCCAAGGGTGGTAGTGGGCGTTGTGGCTCCAGGGGTGGGCGGAGTTGAAGGCTTCCAGGGCCCGGAGGACTCGGGGCGGGATCACGGCCATGGGACCAGTCGACCACGGCGGCACCACGGCCGGCGGCGCGAGGCGGGCGGCTCAGGGCAGGCGGGCTTCACGGTTGCGTTCCCGTACTCGGGCCCGCAGTACCTCCTCCTGGGCGGCGGGCCCCGTGGACTCCGGCGGGCAGTCCCACTCCCGGCCCCCGCCGACCGGCCGCAACTGGACCTTGCCGCCCACATGTCCCATCACCTCGCCGATCCGCCCGTCCCGTACGTCCACGGCGTGCGCTCCGACCGGGGGCCGTTCACCGCGCAGCACGGACGCGAGCTTCTCGGCGGTACGGACGTTGCAGCGCCCCAGCATGACCAACGCGAACTTCTCGTCGCTCGCGCCCGTCACCGGGTCCACGCACAGGGACGGCAGGACGACACCGACACCGGTGAGCGCCTCCCGGAGCGAAGCGACGACTTCTTCCGTCGACCGCAGCATGCGTTACACCTCCACACAGAGTTTGCTGTTCGCAACACAGCGTGGCGGCAACGTGTCTAACCTGGCCATACGGGGAGTCCCAACAAACTCGGGTGTCAGGACAGGGAGTTGCTGTGGCAGGACACAAAGACCTCGACCCGTCGTCGTCACCGCGCGCCCTGCTCGGCGCCGAACTCCGCCACGCCCGCGAGAAGGCGGGCCTCAGCCAGGACGAGTTGGGGCAGCGGCTGTTCGTGAGCGGGTCGTTCATCGGGCAGTTGGAGGCGGGGACGCGGCGGATGTTGCCGGAGTACGCGCGGATGTTGGACGTGGAGTTGGGGACGGGGGACTTCTTCGCGAGGAATTGCGGGGCGGCGGCGAAGTCGAAGTATCCCGAGCACTTCGCGGAGGCGGCGGAGGCTGAAGCAACGGCGACGGAGATCAGGGAGTACGCGCCCCTGTTGATTCCCGGGTTGCTTCAAACAGCGGCCTACGCACGGGCGGTGTGCCGCGCCTATCAGCCCACGGCTCCGGATGAGGCGATCGAGGAGCTGGTGACGGCCCGCATCGAACGGACCCACATCCTCGACGACCCAACACAGCCGTTGTTGTGGGCGATCGTCGACGAAGCGGCGCTTCACCGAGTGACGGGCGGACCCGAGGTGATGGCGGCAGTACTGAGCCGTATCGTCGGCCTGATCCGCCGAAGCCGGGTCATCGTTCAGGTGATGCCGTTCAAGGCAGGAGCACACCCGGCGATGGAGGGTTCCATCAAGCTGATGGACTTCGACGACGCCCCTCCGCTGGTGTACTTCGAAGGAGTCGGCACCGGACGCCTGGAAGACGACCCGACCACCGTCAGGCAGCATCGACGCACCTACGAATTCCTCGCGGCCTGCGCCCTCTCTCCAGAGAACTCCCTGGCTCTGATCGAAGCGATGGCGCAGGATTACGCGCATGAGGAACAACCCTGAGTACAACTTGGACACGGCTACCTGGCACAGGTCCAGCTACAGCGGCGGCAGCGGCGGCAACTGCCTCGAAGTGGCCCGCTGGCGTAAGTCCACGCACAGCGGTGGCGACGGCGGCGACTGCCTGGAGGTCGCCGACGGCCACCCCGCCCTCGTCCCCGTCCGCGACTCCAAGAACCCCCTCGGCCCGAAGCTCGTGTTCCGGGCCACCGCATGGTCCACGTTCATCGACGGCCTGACGAACTAAGTCCTTCCGCGCCTCCCCATGGGTACCCGTACTCATGCCCGGGCGCGCTCCCCGGTCCACCGTTGGGATCACCAACCCGGACCGACCCGAAGGACGTGCCCTCGATGCCGCATGCCTCCCGCCTGCGCCAGCTCCTCGCACTCGCTACGGACAACTGGCCGGCCCGGGCCTACCTGGCCGTCGTAGGCGTCTCGGTCGCGGCGATGTTCATCGTCCCGGAAAGTCCTGTCGCCGCAGGCCCGTTGATCCTCACGGCGCCCTTCTCCCTCCTGGGCGTGGCGCTCCCCTTCGGTCCCGGTACCGAGGGGCCGGCGCAGGCGCTGGCGGTCGGCTTCTGGGCGGTATGGCTCCTGCTCTGTGCCCTCGTGAACGCCGCCGTGCTCGGCGCCCTCCTGAAGAGGTCCGCGACGCCCACCGCACAGAAGCGGACGGACCCGGTGTCTCCCGCACTCGCCCGCCGCCAACGCATCCGCACCCTGCTGGCGCCCGCCGTGGACAACTGGCTCGCGCGTGGATATCTCGCAGTGGTCGCGGCGTCGCTGGCGTTCTTCCTGTACGCCGTGTACGTGTCGCCGGACCCGGGTTTCGCCGGGATCTGGCCGATCATGACCACGGCGCCACTCAGCCTCCTCGTCCTCCTGGTGTCGATCCCAGCGGAGTTCACTTCTCTCGACTGGCTCAACCCGTTGGTCTTCACCGCCGGTACGGCCCTGTGCGGACTGGCCAACGCCGTACTGCTCGGCCGTCTCGCCCACAGGCTCTCGACGCGGGAGGCGCTCCCGACCGCCTGAGGGAACACCTCGTGAGGTCGGCCCAGGGGCTACTGTGGACCGTAGAGTCCATTCCAAGGAGGCGAGCCGTGCGCGCGCAGCTGACGGCGAAGGGGAAGGCGACCCGGAACCGGATCGTCGAAGGCGCGGCCGCGGTGCTCCGGGAGAAGGGGGTCGCCTCGGCGACGCTGGACGACGTCATGGCCAGGACCCGCACCAGCAAGAGCCAGCTGTTCCACTACTTCCCGGCCGGCAAGGACGAACTGCTCGTCGCGGTCGCCCAGTTCGAGGCGGATCAGATCCTGGAGGACCAGCAGCCGTATCTGAGCTGCCTGGACTCATGGGAGGCGTGGGCGCGCTGGCGGGACACGGTGATCAAACGCTACGAGGCCCAGGGGGACGCGTGCCCGCTCGGGTCGCTGTTCCAGCAGATCGGGCGCTCGACTCCCGGAGCGCGGGCGATCATGATCGAGCTGACGCGGCAGTGGCAGGGGAGCCTGGCGGCGGGCATCCGCTCGCTCCAGGCCAGCGGTCGACTCCCCGCCGACGTCGACGTCGAGGCGCGATCCGCGGCGTTGCTGGCCGCGATCCAAGGGGGTGTCTCGATCCTCCTCGCGACGGGCCGTTCCGATCACCTGCGCGCCGCCCTCGACCAGGGAATCGCGGACCTGCGCCGCACGGGCTCCACGGTCGCGGGCTCCACGGTGGCGTGACCCGGCGTCGGACGCCCCACCCGCCCGACCACCACCGCAACTCCCGCCCGGCGAACCTCCGTTCAGCCCGCGCGTCAGCCCGCGATGACGGCGACGCTGTTCCGGCCCCCGTCCACGTCGAGCACGATGCCGTGCACGAAGGCGGACTCGTCACCGGCCAGATACACGGCGGCGTTCGCGATCGCGTCGGGAGTTCCCGGGCGGCCCGCAGGGGTGCCCTGCATCATGACCACGGCGGGATGGGCCTCACCGACATGCGCCTCACCGGCATCGGCCTCGTCGGCACGCGCCTCGCCAGGCGCCGTGTCCAGCACGACCCCCGGGGAGATCGCGTTCACCCGTACCCCCTGCGGCCCGAACTCCGCCGCCCAGGCCCGCGTCAGGGTCTCCATGGCTCCCTTGGTGGAGCTGTAGAGCGCGCCGATCGGAATGCCCAGGCGGGCGATCCAGGACCCCAGGTTGATGATCGTTCCGCCACCGGCCTCCACCATGGCGGGCGCGACGGCCGCCGTGAGGAAGAACGGGGCCTTCACATTGACCGCGTAGACCTGGTCGAAGGTCTTCTCGTCGGTGGCCGTGGTGCGGTCGCCGGGGTAGATGCCGGCGTTGTTGACGAGGACGTCGACACGGCCGCCGAGCACCCGCGTCGCCTCCCGCGCCAGCGCCTGCGAGGCGGCCGCGGTGCCGTCAAGGTCGGCCCGTACGAACTCGGCACGGCCGCCGCGTGCGCGGATCCCGTCGACGACCTCCTTGCCGCGCTCGGCGCTACGGCCCGAGACGGCGACGTGCGCCCCCTCGGCGGCGAACGCCTCCGCCACGGCCCGCCCGATGTTGCTGGTCGCTCCGGTCACCAGCGCGGTCTTGCCCTCAAGCCTCATCGACATGGTTCGGTTCACTCCGTCGTCCGGTCGGTTCTCCTCGGTGGAGTGCCACTGTGCGACGATGAAATTGGACTTGCAAGTCCAGAAATCGGAGGGGGCGAGACCGGGAAAAAGGGCGAGAACGGGCGAGAAAGGGCGCGTGTGTGACCGTCCTCCGATCGACCGACACCGTCCCGGGCACCATGGAGGGGCACCATGGAGCGCGGGAGTCGACACCATGACCCCCCGCACCGCACCGCACCGCCGAGCACCCGCAGATCAAGGATGGCGCCGAGCGACCATGAACCACGCCCAGCAGACCGCCCTAGGCCGTGCCCTCCGCCTCCTCGGCGAGCACGGCGAGGCGCTCAACTCCGACACCCCCGACTCCCGCCTGCACGAGGTCAAGGCAGACCTCAAGCGCGCCCTCGACCTCCTGGACGACAGCGTCAGCGGCGCCGCGCCCACCACCCGCTGCCCCGAGCACCCCAACGGCCCGGTCGACGCCGACGCCCCCGACCTCTGCCTGCTCTGCGAGACCCGGCGCCGCGCGGCCCGCCGCTCCGAGTTCAACGGCCCGGCCGCGACCCGGCCCGCCGACACCACCCCGTCCCGCTACGGCGTCCGCGAGGACCGCCCGCAGGCCCAGCAGCGCTGGCTCCCCGAACTGTGGAACGGCCAGGCCTGGCAGCTCTGCGGCACCCCGCGCCGCGACCGCCACGAGGCCGAGCTGTACATCAGCGCCGCGCGCCGCGGCTCCCGCCCGGCGATGGCGTACCGCCTCGTCCACGAGTTCACGGACTACGAGGTGCTCCGGGTCTGGGGCACACCGGTACACGTGGACATCGAGCCGCTGGGGAACCTCTAGCGGGCAGGGGGCAGCGGCCACGGGTCACCGGGCAGTGGCCGTCAGCGGGTGTGGTGACGCTCGGCCTCGCGGACCTTCTGGGCGAGTTCCTCCCTGGTGAACCGGGGCAGGTACGCCGGTGTGCCCCGCTCGACGCGCCAGCCCTCCGCCAACTCCCCGATGTCCAGGGCGTCGAAGCCGAACTCGTCGACCAGCGCGGCCACCGTCGCGCGGGCCTCGGGGTCGTCACCGGCGACGATCGACGCCCGCCGGTTCTCCGTGGCGGGCGGCTGCGCGTCGGCGGTCAGGGCGACGGCCGGGAAGTGGTTGAAGGCCTTGACCACGCGGGCCTTCGGCAGATGCGCCTGGAGCAGCTCGGACACGGTCGTCCGCCCCTCCTCCAGCTCGGGGATCACGCCGTCGCGGTCCGGGTAGTAGTTGCCCGCGTCGATCACGATCGCCCCGGCCGGAGGCTGCGGAATCTGCGCGTAGTTCGCCAACGGGATGGCTACGACGATCAGTTCGCTCTCCGCGACGACCTCCGCGGCCGTGGACCGCGTGCCGTTCTCGCCGAGCTCCAGAATGATGTCGTACGGGATGTCCCGCGGGCCGCGCGAGTTGCTCAGGAGAACGTGGTGGCCGGCCGCGGCCGCCAGACGCGCGACCTGCTTGCCGATGTTGCCCGCACCGAGAATGCCAATCTTCGCCATGCCGCACTTCCTGTGAGTCCTGGACTGCTCCATGACTCCACCTTCCGCGTGAGCACTAGTGTCAAGGTCAAATCGAGGGCTGCACGGCCCCCGGCCCGCCACCGACTCCCCGTCGACCATCGGCTCCCCGTCGACCACGGCCTCGACCGCCCGCAGATAGCCGCGTACCGCCTCGCGGGTGCGGGTGAGACGGTCGATGCGGCGTCCGATGTTGCTCACCTGGAGACGCAGTGCCTCTACGGTCGCCGGTGTCGCGCACTCCTGCCGCTCGTCCGGGAGATGCGGGTTCTCCTTGCACCGGAGGACGGAGCGGATGAGTTCCGTGGTGAACCCGGACTCCAGCAACTCCCGGATCATCGCCACCCGCTCGACCGCAGAATCCCCGTACAGGCGATAGCCGTTGCCGTCGCGATGCGCGTGCAGGAGGCCCTGTTTCTCGTAGTAGCGCAGCAGCCGGGTCGGCACTTCCGTACGGCGCGCCAGGTCGCCGATCCGCATGTCGTGGGGCCGCACGAGGGCCGCCTTCCTCCGGGGGTCCGGTCCGGTCGCATGTGTGGTCGCCGGCCGAGTCGTCGCGGGCTCGGCCGGCTCCGAGGGGGGGTTCAGTCGACGCCGAGGGGGTCAGTCGACGCCGAGTACCGCCTTGCCCCGCAGGCGGCCCGCCGCCATCTCCTTCAGCAGCGAGTCCGCGCCGGCCCAGTTGTCCCTACGGCCGATCTCGACCCGGAGCTTCCCTTGTGACGCCAGGTCCAGCAGCGCGTCCATGTCCTCGGCGTCACGGCTCCCGTCACCGTCGCCGTAGACGAAGTGGCGCAAGGTCAGCGAGGCGCCTCCTTGGACCTGTCGGAAGAAGTCCAGCGTGATGGGGCTGCCGCTGGCCTGGCCGAACCAGAGGAACTGGCCGCCGGGGCGCAGCTTGTGGGCCGTCTTCGACCCCAGGTCGCCGCCCACGGACTCCAGGACGATGTCGAAGGCTGTGTCTTCTACGGCATCGATGTCGAGGGCGATCTTGGCGCCCAGCGCCGCCATGTGGTCGGTCGGCTGGCCCTGCGCGGCGACGGCGGTGATCTCGGCTCCTTCCGCGACGGCGAGCTGGATGAGCACCTGGCCGACTCCGCCTCCCACGCCCGTGGCGAGAATCCTGCGCCCCTCCAGAGGACCGGCGAGCGCGAGGAGCCGCTGGGCGACCAGCCCGCCCAGGGGGAGCGCGGCCGCGTCGGCGGAGTCCACGTTGTCGGGGACGACCGCGAGGCGGTCCGCCGAGGCGGCGACGTACTCGGCGGCGCCTCCTCCGGAGGGCAGATGGAGGGCGACCCGGCTGCCCTCAGCCGGTCCACTCCCGTCCACCGCGGCCTTCGCGACCACCCCGGCCGCGTCGATACCGGGGCGGAACGTGGTCGAAGGGGCGCTCAGGTAGAGGAAGTCCGCCCGGTTGAGTGCGACGTCGGTCACCCGGATCAACGCCTCGTGGCGCTGCGGGGTGGGGAGTTCGACCTCCCCCAGCTCGGTGAGGGTCTCCGGGTTTCCGGTCGGGATGAGCGCGCGCATGAAAGCACCTTCCGCAGAAATGGTAGTACCGCTACCGCTTCACCGTACGCATAAAGCGGTAGTGGAACAACCGGATCGGCTTGCGGTGCGACTTAAGCGGTAGCATCACTACCGAATCAACCGTGCTATCGAGGCAGGGCAGCCATGACCGCCACGTCACCGCGTGCGCCGCGCAAGGAGTCACCGCGTGCGCCGCGCAAGGACCAGGTCCGCAACCGGCGGCTGCTGCTCGACGCGGCCCGCCTGGCCTTCGCCGAGCAGGGACCCGACCTGAGCATCGAGGCCATCGCCCGGACCGCGGGCGTGGGAGCGACCACCTTCTACCGGCACTTCGCGACCAAGGACGACCTCGTCCTCCAGCTGCTGGAGGACATGTCGCACGGCGCGCACCAGGTCGCGGAGGAGGCCGCCGGCATCGCCGACGACTGGGAGGCATTCCGCGCGGTGTTCACCCGCGGGTGCGCACTCGACGACGCGGGGCTGCGGCTGTTCGACGCCCTGTGCAGGACGAGCCCGCAGGCGGCCGAGCACGGGAGGGCGCTCGCCGCCTCTCTGATCACCCCGGTCGCCGACCGGGCCCGGCGGAGCGGCCGACTGCGCGGGGACGTCACCGCCGAAGACGTGGCGGCGTTCATGCGCATGGCCGACTCGGCCTCGACTCCCCGGCAGCGCGAGACCGCGCACGAGGTGATGCTGGCCGGCCTGCGCACCCCCGCCGGGTAACGACACCGCTCGCGGCACCGCTCGACGGCCGATCCCGCGCCGACCACCGGGCACCAACGGCCCGCGCAGCTACGGCAGTTCGCGAACCGCGAGCGTTCCGGACCTCCGTGGGCACCTGACCGTGGGCGCCTAGCCCTTGGGCACCTAGCCCTTGGGCGCGTGCCGTTCGAGGATCGACCGGACCTGCTCGCCGTCCAACTGGTACACCGTCTCGTGCGCCCGGGGATCCCGCGCGTGGAAGGTGTGGAACATCGGCCCGGTCTCCCCGCCCAGCTCCACCAGCGAGGCCGAGGCGCCCCGCACCGCCCGCTCCGTACCGGGCGCGGTCGTCAGATCGATCCGGTTGACGACACCGGGCGTGACCCACACCGGCGTCGCCTCCAGAAAGCCGAAGAGCTGGACGTGGAAGTGCCCGGTGAGCACGACCCGTACGTCACTCCCCCGGATCGCGTCCGCCAACTCCCCTGGATTCCGCAGCCCGAAGGCCCGCTGCATCGGCGAATCGAGGGCGACCGGCGGATGATGAAAAGCGAGTACGGTCCCGTGCTCGGCCGGAGTCCTCAACTCCTCCTCCAGCCAGTCCAGTTGGGCCCGGCTCAACTGCCCGTACACCTCCCCCGGCACGAGCGAGTCGAGCGTGACGAACCGGTACCCGCCGACCGTACTGACGGCGGCGCACCCGAACTCCACCGGAAACACGGCGTCCGCGGCGACGTGCCCACTCCCGAGCACCTTGCCGAACGCCTCCCGCTCGTCATGGTTCCCGGTCGTGTAGAAGACCGGCACCCCGCCCATCAGCCGCGCGAACCCACCCACCAGCTCCTTCGCGGCCGCATACGCCTCCACCGCCCCGTCGTTGGCGATGTCCCCGGTGACGACGACCGCGTCCACACCGCGCTGATGCCGCAGCTCGGCGAGCATCAGCCGGAGGGAGTCGGTCGCGTTGATGCCGTGGCGGTTGGGGGCGTCGGTGCGCTCGAGGTGGGTGTCGGACAGGTGCAGGATCCTCATGTCCGGGCACGCTAGCCCGAGTTGGGACCCCCACCAAGAGCCACACACCAAGAGAAACGGCTCAACGCGTGGCCGGCGGCCGCCACATCGTCGTGACCACCTGGCCGCCGGCGGTGACGATCTCGTCACGGGCCACGAAACCGACGCTCTCGTAGCGCTTGTTGTTGGCCGGGTTGGTCGACTCCAGGTAGACAGGGGCGCCGACCACATCGACCCGGGCGAGCCCCTCCGTCAGCAGCCGCATCCCCAACCCCTTGCCCCGGTGATCGGCGTGCGTGCCGAGGATCGTGAGGTAGAAGAACGGCTCGGCGGGGTGCACCGCCTCGAACTGCTCCCCCACCACCGCGATCGCACGAGCGGTCCCCGCATCCGTGACCCCGGCCAACCGCCCTTCCAGCCCGGCAGCCTCCTCCTCGGTCAACTCGACCCCGCCCGCCGGAATGAAGACCGCCGCGGCCTCCACCTCCGGCGTCACCAGCGTCCAGGGGTACCGCAGCGCGGAACCGGCATAGACCCGCCACATCACGGCCGCCTGCCCGGCCCGCCGCCGTTCGTCGGGGAAGGCGGGCCCCCAGACCGGGTCGTGGAAGAAGGCGCTGGTGAAGGTGGCGACGACGGCGTCGAGATCGGTGGCGGTGGCGACACGGGCAGAGGTCATACGACGCACGGTACGCACAACCACCCACCCCGACCTGTCAATTCAGCCCGTCCGGCGTTTGAGGACGAGGCCCCTTCAGGGC
>NZ_JBLTJC010000154.1:0-23414 GCF_048158785.1 Streptomyces colwelliae
GGCGTCGGCTGGGCGCGGCGGAACCGGCGCGCGGCGCCGGAGTCGTCGCCGTGGACGAACAGCCCATCCCGAGGTGGCCGCGAGCGCCACCGCCTGTACCGGCCAGTCCTCGTCCGGCGCCTCCGACGACGCCTCGAAGGACGTCACCATCAACTTCTGGCACGCCTGGAGCGCGGCCGCCGCGTGCGACGGCGCAGCACGGTTGAACAGGTTCATGTGTCACGTAGTTACTGCACGCCTGATATCGCCGCAAGCCTTCATCGGAAACCGACAGCAGCGCGAATCGGCACTGACACGGTTAAATACCGCCACCTCGCAGGCCGTTACACATTTCCCACACATACTCGTCACCTGAAAAACGGCGAACGTCAATTCAGCGCACGGTTCAGCGCACCGGGAACCCGAACGAATAACCCTGCTGCTTCAGCCACGGCAGGATCTCGCGCAGCGCGGCCACGGTCTCCGAGCGGTCGCCGCCGGCGTCATGGAACAGGACCGTCGGCCCGTTGGACAGTTCGGTCTTGACGGTCGCGACGATGGCGTCCGTGCCCGGGAGTTCGAAGTCCTTGGAGTCGACGTTCCAGCCCAGCGGACGCATCCCCTGCGAGGCGGCGAGATGCCGGCTGTACGGCGTGAAGGCGCCGCCCGGCGCACGGTAGTACTGCGGCCGGACACCGCCGGACGCCTTGGTGATCATGGCAGCGGCGTTCAGGATCTCCCGCGACTGGTAGGACTCGGACTTCTTGTCCATCGTGGTGTCGTGCGAGACCGTGTGGTCGCACAGCCGGTGCCCGGCCGCCACGACCGCCTTGACCAGGTCGGGGTGTGCCTCGGCCTGCGTGCCCACCATGCAGAAGGTGGCCTTCACGCCGTACTCCCGCAGGACTTGGAGCACTTCCGGCGTCCAGGTCGGGTCCGGTCCGTCGTCGATGGTGATGTTGACGCCGTGGGCGCCCTTGTCGGAGGCGTGCACGATCTCCTCCGACACGGTCGCCAGGGCGGGGGCCGAACTGGAGGCGGAGGGACGCGCGTTGCCCCCGGCGCCCTGCGCGCCGCCGACACCGGCCTGCGCGGTCCATACCGAGGTGGCAGCCGCTACCGCGGTCACCCCGACCGCCGCCGCGAGTACCCGCCCGTACCAACCGCGCCCACCGTGCCGTGCCATGTCAGCCCTGCCCTTGTCCTGGTTGATCGACTCCGTGCACTCGTCAGGACGGCGTAAAGGCGGGAAAGGATCCGCCTGTTACTGATCACGGACAATTTCGCGGGAGTTCCGAGACGCAGGCTCAACGAGCGGGCGCCCAGGAGGTTTCGCCACCGCGGGGCGAGGGGCCGTGCGTCAGCTGATGCGCGGGTCGACGTGGATCTTCGGTCCGGGGCCGGCGCCGGTCGGGCGGTCGCCGGCGAGGACGGGTCCGACCTGGTCAAGGCCGATGGTCGCGGCGACGAGAGGTCTCGGGTCGACGGATCCGTCGGCGTAGGCGCGGATGGTGTCGGCGAGGCCGGGGGAGGCGGACAGTACGCCCACCGCGGTCACGTCCTTGAGCGCGAGCCTGCGGGTGTCGATCCCGCTGGGCTCACCGGCCAGTCCCACGTACACGACACGTCCGGCCGGTTCGACCAACTCCAGTGCCAGGCCCGGCAGATGGGCGGCGTTCGAGGCATCGACGACCGCGTCGAACGGCAGGTCCGGCACGGAGTCCTCCGTCCACACGCACGTGAAGCCCAACTCGCGTGCGAAGACGAGGGAGTTGTCGGCGAGGCCCATCAGGTGCACCTCCGTACCGGCGGCCCGGAGGAACATCGCGACCAACAGGCCTATGGTTCCGGGGCCCAGGACCAGAGCCCGGTCACCGGGCCGTGGGGCCGCGGCCCGCGCCGCCCGCAGGGCGTTGCCGCCCGGCTCCACCAGCGCGCCCAGCACGGCGTCCACGGAGTCGGGCAGAACGTGCAACGAGGTGACCGGTACCGCGAGTTGCTCCGCGAGGGCGCCGGGCCGCTCCCCGCGGATGCCGACCTCCTGCCGCTTCTCGCACACGTGCTGATGACCCCGTCGGCAGCGGCGGCAGACACCGCAGCCGAGCATGGTGTCGCCCATGACCCGCCGGCCCACCCACACCGGGTCGACCCCGGCACCGACCGCCGCGACACGGCCGGCCCACTCGTGACCGAGCCGCATCGGGTAGCTGGAGTGGCCTTGGTGGAGATACGCCATCGCGCCGGTGAAGAACTCCATGTCGGTGCCGCACACCCCGACCCGGTCGACGTCGATGACGGCCTCGCCGGGCGCCGCCACCGGTGCCGGAACCTCGTGAACCGTGTACTTCCCGGGGGCCGTCAGGACGAACGCCCGCATGAGGCGGGTGGTCATCGGGGCGGCTCGCCCAGCGGCCCGAGCACGGCACGGATCTCGTCGAGCGCGTCGAGCAGGGTGGGCAGGGGTGTCCGGTAGGCCAGCGCGCTGACGCTCACGGCGCCGGAGGGCGCCGTCGGCGAGGTCGCGTACACGGGCAGCGCGAGGCAGTTCACCCCGGCCTCGTTCTCCTGGTCGTCGACGGCGTAGCCCCGCGCACGGCAGGCCCGCAGGTCGCGGTACAGGTCGGCGGCGGTGCACAGGGCCCGCGGTGTACGGCGTTCCAGGGGCGTGTCGCCGATCCACTCCCTGACGTCCCCGGCCGTGTCCAACTGGTGGGCGAGGAGCAGCTTTCCGACAGCGGTGGCATGCGCGGGATTGCGGCCGCCCACCGTCGAGGTCAGCCGGACGGCGCCGGACGGCGGATCCACCTTGGCGCGGTAGACCACCTCGCGGCCGTCCAGGATCGCGTAGTGCGCGGTCTCACCGAACCGTGCGGCCAGTGCTCCGAGCAGCGGACGGAGACGGACCGGCTCAGGACGGGCCTCGTGATGGGCGAAGGCCATCCGGACGAACTCGTCGCCGAGCAGGTAGTGGCCGCGGGTGTCCTGGTCGGCCAGACCCGCCCGGCGCAGCGCGCCCAGCGCCCGGTGCACGGTCGGTTTGGGGCTGCCGACCGTCCGGGTCAGCTCCTCCAGGCCCACGCCGTCGGGATGCCGGGCGAGTTCCCTGAGGACGGCGAGGACCCGGTCCGATCCCACAAGTCGGCTGCTGCCAGGGCCTGTTGGGCTGTCCTCGCCGGGGACTGCCGCCCCGTCGTGTGTCTGCGTATGCTCCATGGCGTTCCAAAAAATAGACCTTCGTGTCGATTATTGGAAGGAGCTCGACGATGAGACTCCGCAGTGCCCAGTGGTACGAGGGTCAGGACCGCAACGCCTACATCCACCGGGCGTGGATGCGGCGCGGCGCACCGGAGGACGCCTTCACCGGCCGCCCGCAGATCGCCATCGCCAACACCGCCTCGGACCTGACCCCCTGCAACGCGCACCTGAACGAGGTGGCGGCCTCCGTGCGCAACGGCGTCTACGAGGCGGGCGGCATCCCGCTCGACCTGCCGGTGGTGTCGCTGGGGGAGACCCAGGTGCGGCCCACGGCGATGCTCTGGCGGAACATGGCGGCGATGGCCACCGAGGAGATGCTGCGGGCCAACCCCCTTGACGGCGTTGTCCTGTTGGGCGGCTGCGACAAGACGATCCCCTCGCTGCTCATGGCCGCCGCGTCGGTGGACCTGCCGTCCGTCGTGGTGCCCGGCGGCCCCATGCTGACGGGGACCTTCCGCGGTACACCGCTGGGGTGTGGCACCGACGTGTGGCGGCTGTCGGAGGAGGTCAGGGCCGGCACGCTCTCGCAGGAGCAGTTCACCCGGTCCGAGTCCTCGATGATCCGCAGCCGCGGCCACTGCAACACGATGGGCACCGCGTCGACGATGGCCTTGGTGGCGGAGGCCCTGGGCACGGTCGTTCCCGGGGTCGCGGGCACCCCTGCCCCGGACAGCCGACTGCTGGCCGCCGCCCACGACACCGGCCGGCTGGCGGTCGACATGGTGTCCGCCGACCGGCGCCCCAGCACCTTCCTGACCAAGGCGTCCTTCCACAACGCGATCGTGGCCCTGGCCGCCGTCGGCGGGTCGACCAACGCGGTCGTCCACCTGCTGGCGATCGCCGGCCGTCTCGGTGTCGACCTGTCGCTCGACGACTTCGACCGCATCGGCTCGCGCGTGCCCGTCCTCGTGGACCTCCTGCCGGCCGGCCGCTTCCTCATGGACGACCTCCACCGCGCCGGAGGCCTGCTCGCCGTGTTGCGCGAGGTCCGCGACCTGCTCGACCCCGACGCGCTGACCGTCACCGGGAAACCACTGGTCGACCACCTCGAAGACGCCGCGATCTGGGACCCCGAGGTGATCCGCACCCGCGCCGAACCACTCGTCGCCGAGGGCGGCATCGCCGTACTGCGCGGCAACCTCGCACCGGACGGGGCGCTCATCAAACCCGCGGCGGCCTCGGCCCACCTGCTGCGCCACCGGGGCCGGGCCGTCGTGTTCGACAGCATCGAGGACTTCCACGCCCGCGTCGACGACCCGGACCTCGACGTCGACGCCGACTCGGTCCTCGTCCTGCGCGGCTGCGGCCCCAAGGGCTATCCCGGCATGCCGGAGGTGTCGAACATGCCCCTGCCGAGGAAACTCCTCGAACAGGGCGTCCGCGACATGGTCCGCGTCTGCGACGGCCGGATGAGCGGCACGGCGTACGGCACGGTCGTCCTGCACGTGGCACCGGAGGCCGCGGCCGGCGGCCCGCTCGCCCTCGTGCGCACCGGGGACTTCATCGTCCTGGATGTCGAAGCCCGCCGTATCGACGTCGACGTACCGGACGACGAACTGGCCCGCAGGAAGCCCGACTTGGCCACCGTCACGGGCTTCGCCACCCCCAAGCGCGGCTGGGAACGGCTCTACGTGGACCACGTCCTACAGGCCGACACCGGCGCCGATCTGGACTTCCTCGTCGGCTCCAGCGGCTCGGAAGTGAGCCGCGAATCGCACTGATCGCCAGCTTCTCCCCGATGAGTTTCGGCCGGGACCGCAGTCTGATCCGGTGAGCGTCGCGTACACGCATCGCACGGCGCCGCCCGGAACGACACACCATGGAGGACCCCATGACGACCGCACCCGGAAACGCGAACAGCGATCTCCCCGGCAAGCCGCCCGTCGTAGACCAGGCCACCTGGGAGGCGGCGCGCGAGGAGCTGCTGGTCCGGGAGAAGGCGCACACCCGTGAGGGCGACGCGATCGCCGCGGCCCGGCGGCGGCTGCCGATGGTCGAGCTCGACGGGAAGGTCGAGGTCGTCGGAGCGGACGGACCGGTCCCGTTCCTCGACCTGTTCCAGGGGCGCGACGAACTTGTGGTGTACCAGCACATGTGGCACGACCACGCACCCCACCAGGGACAGTGTGAGGGCTGCACCACCACCGCCTGGCACATGAAGGACGCCGTCTACCTCAACGCCCGGGGCGTCTCGTACGCCGTCCTGACCACGGGCGCGTGGGACGAGGTGGCTCCCTACGTCGAGTTCATGGGCTACACCGAGCCCTGGTACTCGGTGCGGGGCCTGGACGCGCCGATCGGCGGCGGGATGGGACACATCCTCGCCTTCCTGCGCGACGGCGACCGCGTGTTCCTCACCTACTCCACGACGGGCCGCGGCAACGAGCCCGTCAACGGCTCCTTCGCCCTGCTCGACATGACGCCCTACGGCCGCGGCGAGGCGTGGCAGGACAACCCCGCGGGGTATCCGCCCGGCCGCGACGCCTGCTGGTACTGGCGCTCGGACGCCGACGGGAACGCCACCTGGGGCGGGACCAGCCGGCCCGTACCGCAGTGGACCCGCCCCGGTGCGACCCCCGTGGAGACCCTCGGCCGCCACGGTGACTGCCACTGACGCGCCCACGCCTCCCCTTGACGCCCGTCACCACCCCACCTAGCCTCGACTGAACACGTCTAGACAGGTAGGTCGACGATGGCGGACTCCCAGACTTCCCAGTCCCGACAGCTCCAGGTCGAGACGCACGGCCTCGATGTGATCGGCGACGCCGAACGCAAAGGCACCCCACGCACTCTGTTCTGGCCGTGGTTCGGGGCCAACGTCTCGATTCTCGGCCTGAGTTACGGCGCCTTCGCGCTCGGCTTCGGAATCTCCTTCTGGCAGGCGCTCGTCGCCGGTGTCATCGGGATCGTCTTCTCCTTCCTGCTCTGCGGCTTCATCGCGGTCGCCGGCAAACGCGGCTCCGCGCCGACGATGGTCCTCAGCCGCGCCGCCTACGGCGTGCGCGGCAACCGGCTGCCGTCGGTGATCTCCTGGGTCCTCACGGTCGGCTGGGAGACCGTCCTCACCGCCCTCGCGACGATGGCCACCGCGACCGTCTTCAGCAGACTCGGCTGGGGCGGCGGCACCGAGACCAAGGTGGTCGCGCTGATCCTGGTCGGCGCACTCACCGTCATCGGCGGAGTCATGGGCTTCGACCTGATCATGCGGCTCCAGACCGTGATCACCGTGGTCACCGGCGTCCTCACGATCGTCTACATCGCGCTCGTCGCCGACCACATCCACTGGAGCACGGTCAGCGCCGTACCGGCGGGCTCCGCCCAGGAGTTCATCGGCGCGCTGGTGTTCATGATGACCGGCTTCGGACTCGGCTGGGTCAACGCGGCCGCCGACTACTCCCGTTATCTGCCCCGGAGTTCGTCCGGCAGAGGCGTGATCGGCTGGACCACCTTCGGCGCCTCCGTCGCCCCGCTGCTCCTGCTGGTCTTCGGCCTGCTGCTCGCCGGTTCCTCCAGCACGCTGAACAAGGCGGTCGCCGCCGACCCGATCGGCGCGCTGACGACGATCCTGCCCACCTGGTTCCTGGTCCCGTTCGCCGTGGTCGCCGTCCTCGGCCTGGTCGGCGGCGCGGTCCTCGACATCTACTCCTCCGGCCTGGCCCTGCTGTCGGCCGGCCTCCGGGTACCCCGCTACCTCGCCGCGCTCGTCGACGGCGTCCTGATGATCGCGGGCTCGGTCTACATCGTGTTCTTCGCCGACGACTTCCTCGGCCAGTTCATGGGCTTCCTCACCACCCTCGGCGTCCCGATCGCCGCCTGGTGCGGCATCATGCTCGCCGACCTCGCCCTGCGCCGCCGCGACTACGACGACGGCGACCTCTTCCGTCCGAACGGCCGCTACGGCGACGTGGCACTCACACCCCTCCTCCTCACCCTCGCCGCCACCGCGATCGGCTGGGGCCTGGTCACCAACACGGCGGCCAGCTGGCTGACTTGGCAGGGCTATCTGCTCGACCCGTTCGGCCTCGGCGGCAAGTCCGGCTCCTGGGCCTACGCCAACCTCGGCGTCCTGGCCGCCCTCGCCCTCGGCTTCCTCGGCACGCTCGCCCTGGGCCGCGCCCGGGTCCAGCGACAGGAAGCCGAGGCCGCGAGCCCGGAGGCGGTGCCCGCCGTATGACCACCGCACCCGGCCACCTCGCCGTCATCGACATGCAGCGCGTCTTCGCCGAACCCGACAGCCCCTGGGCCACCCCCCGCTTCGACGAGGCGGCGGCAGGCGTACGACGACTGCTGCCGGCCTTCGGTGAACGCGTCACCTTCACCCGCTTCGTGGCGCCGGAGAAACCCACCGGCGCCTGGCGCGCCTACTACGACCAGTGGCCCTTCGCGCTCCAGCCACCGGACGCCCCGCTCTGGGAGTTGACCGACGAATTCGCCGCCCAGGCACGGCACTTGGTGGACGCGCCCACCTTCGGCAAGTGGACCCCGGAACTCGCCGAACGCGTCGGCCCCGCCGGCCGTCTCGTCCTGGTCGGCGTCAGCACCGACTGCTGTGTCCTGTCCACGGCACTCGCCGCCGCCGACGCCGGAGCCGAGGTACTGGTCGTCGCCGACGCCTGCGCCGGAGTGGACGACGACTCCCACGCGAAGGCCCTGCACGTCATGGACCTCTACCGGCCCCTGATCCGGGTGGTCACCGTCGCCGAGGCGGTCGGGGAGACGTCATGACCGGCGTCCGCCTCAAACACCAGCGCATCACCGATGTCCTCGCCAAGGAGATCCGCAGCGGCCACCGCCCCGCCGGCGAGCAACTCCCCGGCGAACACGCCCTGGCCCAGCGCTTCGGCGTCAGCCGTACGACCGTCCGAGCGGCCCTCGCCGAACTCAGCGAGGCCGGACTGATCGCCACCCGCACCGGCAAGGGCTCCTACGTCCTCTTCGACGGCCGCCCCCTCGACGACCACCTCGGCTGGGCCCACGCACTGGCCACCCAGGGCATCGACACCCGGGTCCGGACCCTCACCGTGGACGCCCGGCGTGACGAGCGGCTTGCCCGACAACTCTCCCTGAACACCGCCGAGTTCGTGTGCGTGGAGCGGATACGGGAACTGGCCGCGGACGCGGTCGTCGTGTCGTACGAACGCAGCTTTCTGCCGCCCGTGCCCGGGGTGCGCGAGCTGCCCTCCCGCGGGCTCGGGCAGGAGTCGCTGACCGAGGTGATGCTGCGGGCCGGACTGCGGCCCGACCACGGTGAGCAGCGGGTGAGCGGACGGCGGATCGACGGGCGGGAGGCGGAGCTGCTGCGCCGCGAACCGGGTGACTGGTTCCTCGACACGCGGCGCACCAGCCGGGCCGCCGACGGCTCCTTCGTCGAACATGTCGTGAGCCTCCTCGACCCCGACCACTTCCAACTGACCCTCGAATTCGGCTGACCCACGCCCCCGAAGCCGACCCCTGCCCCGGAAAGTACCCATGACCCTCCAGAGCCGCGCCACCGGAGCCCTCTACGGGCTCGCCCTCGGAGACGCCCTCGGCATGCCCACCCAGATGCTGTCGCGCCCACAGATCACCGCACGCTACGGCCCGTTCCTCACCGGCTTCGAACCAGCCGACCCCGACCATCCCCTCGCCGCCGGGATGCCGGCCGGAGCCGTCACCGACGACACCGAACAGGCCCTGCTCCTCGCCCAGTTGCTCCTCGACGGCAAGGGCCGAGTCGACCCGGCGGAACTCGCCCGGCGCCTGGTCGCCTGGGAGGACGACATGCGGGCCCGCGGCTCACTCGACCTCCTCGGACCGTCCACCAAACGCGCGGTGGAACTCGTCCTCGCGGGTACCCCGGTCGACGAGGTCGGGCGCTACGGCACCACCAATGGCGCGGCGATGCGGATCGCCCCCGTGGGCATCGCGGTGTCGGTCGCCGCCCCGGCGGAGTTGGTGGACCGGGTGGTCGAGGCCAGCAGCCTCACCCACAACACCGGGGTCGCGCTCGCCGGAGCCGCAGCGGTGGCCGCCGCCGTGAGCGCGGGAGTTGACGGGGCGTCGGTTCCGGAGGCGGTCGAAGTGGCCGTGTCGGCGGCCCGGTTGGCGGCGGGACGTGGGTATTGGGTGGCCGCCGCCGACGTCGCCGAACGGATCGTATGGGCGACGGAGCTGGTGCGAGGCCTGACCGAGGCCCAACTCTGCGAGCGTGTCTACGCGTTGGTCGGGACGAGTCTCGCCACGCAGGAGTCCGTGCCCGCCGCCTTCGCCGTACTCGCCGCCTTCCCCGACGACCCCTGGCGGGCCGCGTTGCTCGCCGCGTCCGTCGGCGGGGACTGCGACACCATCGCCGCGATCGCGGGTGCCGTCGGCGGCGCCTGCCACGGAGTGGACGCCTTCCCGGCCGACGCGCGGGAAACGCTCGTACGCGTCAACCCGAAGCTCCAACTGGACGCGACGGCCGCCGCGTTGCTCGAACTCCGGGTCCGGCCGTGAGTGGCAGGCTGTGGCACCTCGGCAATGTCGTCGTCGACCTGGTCCTCGATGTCCCCGCACTTCCTGAGCGTGGCGGTGATGTCCTCGCCACCCGCACCGAACGCACCCCGGGTGGCGGCTTCAACGTCATGGCCGCCGCCGCCCGCCAGGGACTTCCGGTGACCTACGCCGGAGCGCACGGCACCGGACCTTTCGGTGACCGGGCCCGCGCCGTGCTGCACGCCGAGGGCATCGACGTCCTGCTCGCGCCGCGCACTTCGGAGGACACCGGCTTCGTGGTCTGCCTGGTGGACGCGGAAGGCGAGCGCACCTTTGTCACCAGCCCCGGCGCCGAAGCCACACTGACCAGCGGCGACCTTGCCGAACTCCGGCTCAAGGCAGGCGACTTGGTGTACGTCACCGGATACAGCCTGCTCTACGACAGCAACCGGGCGGCCCTGCTCGACCTCCTGCCCCGACTCGACCCGGCCGTTACGCTGGTCGCCGACCCGGGGCCGCTGGTCGGTGAAATCCCGGACCTCTACCTGGAGTTGCTGCTCGCCCGCTCGGACTGGTGGAGCTGCAACGCCCGGGAGGCCGCGCTGCTCACGGGTGTCGACGATCCGGCCGAAGCCGCCCGCGTCCTCCAATCCCGGCTGGGGCGCGGCTCGGTGCTCGTCCGGACCGGCCCCGACGGCTGTCTTCTGCACCACGGCGGACGCCTTGTCACCGTCCCCGGGTTCGCCGTGGACGCCGTCGACCTCAACGGCGCGGGCGACGCGCACACCGGCGTGTTCATGGCCGTCCTGGCCCAGGGCCTCGACCCGGTGGCCGCCGCTCACCGGGCCAACGCGGGCGCTGCCCTGGCCGTCACCGCGTCGGGCCCGGCTACGGCGCCGGACGCGGCACGGCTGGACGCGTTCCTCCTGAACTAGCCCTGGGGTGCGGTCAGTTGCCGTCCCGGCGGGAGACCTCGACGTTCTCCAGGATGCCGATCGCGTCCGGCACCAGGACCGCCGCCGAGAAGTAGGTGCTCACCAGGTAGGAGATGATCGCCTGTTCGTTGATGCCCATGAACCGTACGTTGAGGCCCGGTTCGAGCTCGTCCGGGATGCCCGTCTGGTACAGGCCGATCACGCCCTGGTCGTCCTCGCCGGTGCGCATCGCGATGATCGACGACGTACGGGACGCGCTCACCGGGATCTTGCCGCACGGCAGCAGCGGGACCCCGCGCCAGGCGGGCAGATGGTGGCCGCCGACGTCGATGCCGCTGAAGTAGACGCCCCGCTTGTTGCACTCGCGGCCGAACGCGGCGATGGCCCGCGGATGGGCGAACAGATAGCGGGTGTCGCGCCGCATGCTGAGGAGTTCGTCCAGGTCGTCGGGGGTCGGCGGTCCGGAGTGGGTGGAGATCCGCTGGTCGTAGTCGGCGTTGTGCAGCAGGCCGAAGTCCCGGTTGTTGACCAGCTCGTTCTCTTGCCGCTCACGCAACGCCTCGATGGTGAGCCGGAGTTGCTGCTGGGTCTGGTTCATCGGCTGGTTGTAGAGGTCGGTGACGCGGCTGTGCACCTTCAACACGGTCTGGGCGACGCTGAGTTCGTACTCGCGCGGGGCGAGGTCGTAGTCCACGAACGTGCCCGGCAGGTCGGGCTCGCCGACGTGTCCGGCGCTGAGGTTGATCGCCGCCTCGCCGAACGGGTTGACGGGGCCGTGCTCGTCCGAGCCGACCGACTCGACGTGCGCGCTCAGCTCCGGGTGCCGCTCCGCGACGGCCTGGTACGCCGAGTGCGGCAGCGCCAGCACTGTGGTGGCCGTCGCCGCGCGGGCCGTGAACTCCCAGCTGCCGTCGGGGTCGGCGAGCACCTGGCCGCCGAAGGTGTCGCCGTCGGCCAGCAGACCGGTGACCGCCTCGTCGCCGTAGGGGCCCTCGCCGAGCTGTTCCACCTTGCCGTGTGCGATCAGGAACACGTGGTCGGCGGGGCGACCCGTCTCCACGATCAACTGGCCCGGTGCGAACTCCCGTTGCTCGAACCGCTCGGCCAGTGCGCCGAGCGCGTCGTCGTCCGTGAAGCCGCGCAGCAGCGGGAGTTCGCTCAACTCGGCCGGGACGACCCGCACTTGTGCGCCGGTCTGGACGAACGTCACCCGTCCGTCGCCCCGCGTGTACGACAGCCGGCGGTTGACGCGGTAGGTGCCGCCGGGCACGTTCACCCAGGGCAGCATGCGGGTCAGCCAGCGTGAACTGATGCCCTGCATCTGGGGTTCGGACTTGGTCGTGGTCGCCAGAGTGCGTGCCGCGGTGGTACCGAGGCTCTGCTGTTCCCGCTCCTCGGCGCCCGCCTCGGGCGCGGTACCGGTGTCGACCGACATGGTGCCTTCTCTCCTGTCGCACGGGTGACGGGACGACTGCCGTCCGTCACGTTCCGTGCGTAGAGCTACCCGTTGCCGGTCACGACGAGTGATGACTTCGGACGGCGGTCGAGGCACATGCCAAACGCACGTGCTCCCGCACCACCCCCGGATCACTCGGCCTCACCCGTTCGGCGGTATCCGGTCCGGGGTGCCTCACAGGGTCTTGCCGGGGTTGAGGATGCCCCTGGGGTCGAACGCCTCCTTCAGCCGGCGCTGCAACGCGTGGGCGGTGGGCCCGAGTTCGTCCGCCACCCACTGCCGCTTCAGCACCCCCACACCGTGCTCGCCGGTCAGTGTCCCGCCGAGCCGCAGCGCCAGCGCGAAGATCTCGCCGGCCGCCTCCCAGGCCGCGTCCGGCAGCCGGTCCAGGGCCGGATCGACCACGATGATCGGATGGAGGTTGCCGTCCGCGGCATGCGCGAGCGTGTAGACCGGCACGTCGTGGCGGGCGGAGATGGCGCGGATCTCGCGGACGGCTTCCGCGAGCCGGGACCGGGGCACGGCGATGTCCTCGATCAACGGCCGTCCCAGCCGCTCCAGCGCCGGCAGGGCGAGCCGGCGGGCCGCCAGCAGGGCCTCCGCCTCGACCGGGTCCGCAGTGGTCTCCACGCTCGTGGCCGTCGGCGCCAGCACCCGCGCGACCTGCTCCGCCTCGATGGCCGCCCCCGCCCCGTCGCACTGCACCAGCAGCAGCGCTGCCCCGCGCTCGCCGAGCGCCGGGTCGACGGCACTCAGTACCGGCCCGTCGAGCAGCTCCGCGAGCGCCGGCACGACCCCGGCCCGCCCGATCGCGTACGACGCCTCGGCCGCCTCCTCGAACGAGTCGAAGTAGGCGGCCAGCGTCGCGGTCGCCACCGGCACCGGACGCAGCCGCAGCGTCGCCGAGGTGATGACGGCGAGGGTGCCCTCGGAGCCGGTCAGCAGCGCGGTGAGGTCGTAACCGGTGACTCCCTTGACGGTACGGCGGCCGGTCGTGACCACCGTCCCGTCGGCGAGGACGGCCTCCAGACCGAGCACGCTGTCCCGCGTCACCCCGTACTTCGCGCACCGCAGCCCGCCCGCGTTGGTCGCGATGTTCCCGCCGATCGTCGAGATCGCCGCACTCGCCGGATCGGGCGCGTACCGCAGCCCGTGCTCACCCGCCGCACGGTCCAACTCGGCGGTGATCACGCCCGGTTCGACCACCGCGAGTTGATCGTCGGCCGACAGTTCGAGGATGCGGTTCATCCCGGACAGGTCGAGGACGAGCACGCCCTCACCGGCCGACGCCCCGCCCGACAGCCCGGTGCCCGCACCGCGCGGCACCACCGGCACGCGCAGCGCGTTCGCGTGCCGGAGCGTGACGGTCACGTCCTCGGTGCGCCGCGCGTGCACCACGGCGAGCGGGACACCGTCCGGCCGGGTGCCCGAACGGTCCGTGGTGTGCGCGGCCAACGTGCGCGGGTCCGTGGCCAGTTGGTCGGGCGGCAGATCCCGGGCGAGCAGACCGAGCAGCCGGGCGGCGGCGGTGGGGGTGGTCGGGGGAGCTGTGGTCACCGGTTCCGTACCTTCACTGTGCGTGCCGACATGGGGTCCGTCATCAGGCGAGTTACGGGTTCAACGCCTTCGTTCCGATCGCGAGCAGCGAGATGTCCTCCTGGGGTGCGTGCACGGGTGCGCACTGGATGTCCCGGAAGTGCCGCTCCAGCGGATTGCCCCGCGCGAGCCCGGGATTGCCGAGCAGCCGTACGGCGAGCTCCACCGCCCGCACGCCGTGCCGGTCGGCCAACACCCTTGCCCCCAGGGCCTGTTCGGGGGTGTAGGAGGAGTCGCCGGAGTCCACCCGGGCGGCCCCGTCGAACACCAGCTGCTCGGCGGCGGCCAGCAGCACCTCGATCTCCCCGGCGGCCCTGCGGAAGCGTTCCGTACGGGCCACCGGATGACCGAGGTTGGCGGGCACCCGCGCGTGGGCGAACGTGTGGAAGAAGGACTGCGCGGCCCGCGCCACCCCCAAGTAGAGGGCTGCGAGGGGGAGATGGAGCGCGGCGCCCGCCCGGTTGTCCTGCTCGGCGGACGCGCCGTACGGGCCGATGCCGATGACGTGCTCGTACGGGATCTCCACGTCCCGGAACGTCACGTCGTGGCTGCCGCTGGCCCGCAGCCCCAACTGGTCCCAGCGGCCGGTGATCTCGATGCCGGGGGAGCCGCCCGGTACGAGGAAGGTGCCGACGCGCGGCTCCGGTTCGTCGGTGGTGGCCCACACCAGGAACCAGTCCAGGCCCTCCGCGCCGGTCACGAAGCGTTTGGTGCCGCTCAGCGACCAGCCGTCCGGGGTGCGCCGGGCGAGCGTCGACGGGAGGCCGCCGCGCGCGGGGGAGCCCAACTCCGGCTCCACGCGCGCGTGGTTGACGAGCACCGGCCGTTCGAAGGACTCCTTGACGATCCGCGCGTACAGCTCCTCGGGCCAGTGCGGCTGTACGGCCTGCCGCGCGTGCATGTTGAGGGTCATCGCCGCGATCAGGGCCACCGACGGGTCGCCTTGCCCGATCCGGTGAAGGATGCGCGCGCTCTCCTCGACCCGGGCGCCCCGGCCGCCGTACTGCTCACCGATGGTCGCGGTGAGGAGTCCGGCCTCGTGGGCGATGCGGAGGGAGTCGGCGGGGAAGGCGCCCGACTGGTCGTAGCCGGCGGCCAGTTCGGCGATGCGGGCGGTCACAGGGCCTTCTTCAGGTCGGAGTTGAGGGCGGTGGTCCAGAAGGACTTCACGTCCAGGTGCTTCTTGAGCGCGCCGAGTTCGGTGAAGGCGTCGGCCACCTTCTGCTGGGAGGCGATCGTGTCGGCGCCGACGGTCCTGGCCTGTGTCGGACGCTGCTTCTGCGCGGCGACCAGGTCGGACTTGGCCTGCGCCACGGGCTGGTGGGTGACGTCGGCGGTGACCTTCGCGAAGCCGTCCTCGTGGCCGTCGCGGACGTAGGCGTACGCCTTGCTGATCCGGGCGATCAGGTCGGCCGCGGCGGCCCGCTGGGCGGGGCTCTTGAGGACGCTGTCGCGGGCGGACCAGAGGAAGTTGCCGGAGAGGATGTCCGCGCCGGAGCCGACCGTCGTCGCGCCCTGCTGGTGGGCGGTGATGATCGACGTGCCGTAGGAGGCGAAGGCGTCGATGGAGCCGCCGTTCAGGGCCGCGAGACCGTCGTTGGGGAGCAGCGGCTTGGCGTCGATGTCCGACCACGTCAACCCGGCCCGCTTCAGCAGCTCGTAGAGGAAGTAGTGGGCGGTGGTGTTCTGGACGTAGCCGACCTTCTTGCCCTTCAGGCCGGCGATGTCGGTCACCTCGGAGCCCTTGGGGACGACGACTTCCTGGTTGAGGGTGGTGCCGCGCTGGACGGCCACGACCTTGAAGTTGGGGTTGCCGTCGGCCGCCGAGAAGAGGGGCGGGATCTCGCTGGAGGAGGCGAGGTCGAGCGCTCCGGCGCGGATCGCCTGGAGCTGCTGGTCGCCGCCCTGGAACAGACTCCACTTCACCTTGTACGGGGTGTCGTCGAGGTGGGCGTACTTGAGGACGGCCTCGCCGACCTTCCAGCCGGTGTCGCCGACCTTGAGGGTCACGGAGGAGACGTCGGACGAGGAGTCGGCGCTCGCGTCGCCTCCGCAGGCGGCGGCGAACGGGAGCAGCAGGGCGAGGGCGGCGGCGGACGCGCGCAGGGAATGGCGGAACAACACGGGGTCTCCATAAGGGAGTTCGCAATCAGGGAAGGGGACGGGTCAGGCGGCTTGGGAGGTCGTCGCGCGGTGGGCGAGTTCCTGGCGGACCAGCGGCAGGACGTGCCGGGCGTAGTCGATCGCGTCGTTGAGCGGGTCGTAGCCGCGGATCGACAGCAGGTCGCAGCCGATGTCGACGTAGTCGAGCAGCGCCTGGGCGACGGTCTCGGGCGTGCCCACAAGGGCAGTTGACGCGCCGGCGGCATTCGTGGCGACGGCGGGCGCGGTCCACAGGCAGCGGTCCTGGACCTCGCCGCGCTCGGCGATGTCGAGCAGGCGCTGCGAGCCGACGTTCGCCGGTCGGCCGGTGGTGCGGTAGTGGCGGAGCAACTCGGTGTTCTTCGCCTGGTCCTTGAGGACGCCGAGGGTGCGGTGGGCCTTCTCCCAGGCGAGTTCCTCGGTGGGCGCGATGATCGGGCGGAACGACACCCAGATACGGGGATGCGGGCGCCCGGCCGCGTCCGCGACCGCGTTGACGGCGGCGATCTGCTCGGCCGTCTCCTTGAGCGGCTCGCCCCACAGGCCGAAGATGTCGCCCTGCTGGCCGCCCACCCGGTACGCGTCCTGGGAGGAGCCGCCGACGGAGATCGGGACCAGCCCGTTCACCGGCTTCACGTCGGAGTAATAGCCCTCGAAGGTGAAGTACTTGCCCTCGTGCGAGACGGGCCCCTCGGCTTCCCACACCTTGCGCAGGATCTGGATGTACTCGTCCGAACGCTCGTACCGCTCGGCCTTGTTGAGGTAGTCGCCTTCCCGGCGCTGCTCCTCGTCACTGCCGCCGGAGATGATGTGCAGCGTCAGCCGGCCGTTGCTGATCCGGTCCAGCGTCGCCAGGGCGCGGGCCGCGTGGGTCGGGAAGATGACGCCGGGCCGGTGCGCGAGGATCGGGCGGACGCGCTCGGTGTGGGTGGCGACGAACTGGGCGACCTGGAAGGCGTCGGGCGAGGCCGAGTGGTAGGCGACCAGGGTGTGGTCGAAGCCGCCGTCGTCCAACGCGCGGGCGTACTTGCGCAGATGGTCGACGTCGAAGCCGGTACGGCTCGCGGCGGCGGGACCCGAGGCCCCGGAGTCGGTGTGGACGGCGCTGATGAACTCGACAGGCATGAGCGAACTCCTAATACGGGAAGGTCACTTGAGTAGGGCGGCGGTGTCCGTGGTCACTTGAGCAGGGAGGTGTCCGCGGACTTGGCCACGTCCACGTTCGGGTCGAGGACCCCGATGCTGTTCATGAGGTCGGCCACCTGCTGGACGGTCGTGTCGACGTCCGAGGTGATCGGCAGCACCTGGCTGTACGCGGCCGAGGCAAGGGTCTTGGCGACCGAGGCGTCCGCGCCGTTGCGCTGCTCGATGGCCTTCGCGTACGCGTCCTGGTGGGTGCTGGTCCACTTCAGTGCCGTGCTCAGACGCTGGAGGAAGTCCGAAAGGGCGGTTTTCTTCGCCGAGTCGGCGAGGGCCTTCTCGGAGGCGTTGATGAACCCGTAGCCGCTGACCCGGCCGTCCGCGCCGTCGACGAGGAGCTTGCCGCCCTGCTCCAGACCGACGGCCTGGTAGACGCCGAACGTCGCCCAGATCTTGACCTTCCCGGAGGCGAAGGCCGCCTGCGCGTCGGTCGGCAGCAGGTACTGCACCTTGACGTCCTTGTAGCTGAGCCCGTTCTGCTTCAGCACGTTGGCCAGCAGATACTCCGAGATGCTGCCCTTCGCCGAGGACACCACGACCTTCTGGCCCTTGAGGTCCTTCACGCTGTCGATGCCGGAGTCCTTGCGGACGACGATCCCGACGTGCGTGCCGTCGTTCTTGAGGGCGGCGACGTTCTTGATCTTGACGCCACCGCTGAGCGCCTGGAGCGCGGGCAGGTCGGCCGAGTACCCGGTGTCGGCGGCGTCCGCCTGCACGGCCTGGTAGAGCGGGGCCGCACCCTGGAACTCGGCCCACTTCACCTTGTACTTGGCGCCCTTGAGCGCGTCCGACGCGGCGATGATCGTCTGGAGCGTCTTGGCCTGGTCGCCGATGGTGAGGGTGACCTGCCCGCCGGCGGAGGTGTCCGCCGAGGAGTCGGCGCCGCAGGCGCTCAGCGCCAGCAGGGCGGTCATGCTCAGGGTGGCGGCGGCGATTCTGCGGATCACGAGGGGGTTCCTTCCAAAGTGCGGGTCACGCCGAGCCAGTTCAGGAGGCGGGCGCGCAGGGTCACGAACTCGGGGGTGGTCAGGTCGCGGGGGCGGGGCAGGTCGACGGTCACCTCGTGGGCGATACGGCCCTCGTCCATCACCAGGACCCGGTCGGCGAGCAGCAGCGCCTCCTCCACGTCGTGGGTGACCAGGAGGATCGCGCACCCGTGCAGCTGCCACAGCTCGGCGACGAGCGCCTGCACCTTGCCCCGGGTCAGCGCGTCGAGGGCGCCGAACGGTTCGTCCAGCAAAAGGAGTTCGGGCTCCCGGACCAGGGCACGGGCGAGCGAGACGCGCTGGGCCTGACCGCCGGACAGCGTCTTGGGCCAGACGGTCGCGCGCTCCGCGATGCCGACCTCGTCGAGCGCCTTGAGCGCGAGCGCCCGGTCCGGACGTCCGGGCAGCCCGAGCACGACATTGCGCCACACCTTCAACCAGGGGAGCAGCCGCGGCGATTGGAAGGCCGCGCTGCGTCGCGCGGGCACGGTCACCTCGCCGCCGATCTCGTCGTCGAGCCCGGCGAGGATCCGCAGCAGCGTCGACTTGCCGCAGCCGCTGTGCCCGAGCAGGGCCACGAACTCACCCTCACGGATGTCCAGATCGAGGTCGTGCAGGACGGTGTTGCCGTCGAAGGCCCGCGAAAGCCCCCGTATCTCAACGGAGTTGGCCATGTCTACGCCTCACCCTCGAAGTTGGCCCGCCAGGTCAGCAGCCGGCGCGACAGGATCCGTACGGCGAAGTCGCAGGCGAGACCGAGCAGCGCGTACACGACGAGGCACAGCACGATGACGTCCGTACGGAAGTACTGCTGGGCGTTGCTCATCAGATAGCCGAGCCCCGCGTCCGCGTTCACCTGCTCGGCGAAGACCAGCGCCAGCCACGCGGTGGACAGCGCGTACCGCAGGCCCACGAGTGCCCCGGGCAGCGCGCTCGGCAGGATCACGTACTTGATCAGCCCGAACCGGCCGAGCCCCATCATCCGTGCCGCTTCGACGAGTTGGGAGTCGGTGGAGCGGATGCCGCCGTAGATGTTGAAGTACAGCGGATACGTCACGCCGAGCGCCACGAGCGCGATCTTCGGGGTCTCCTCGATGCCGAACCAGACGATGAACAGCGGGATCAGACCCACCCAGGGGATCGCCCGGAACATGCCCATCGAGGAGTCGATGACGTCCTCGCCGAGCCGGAACAGCCCCGCAATCAGCGACAACGTCAGCGCGACGGTCGCGCCGATGAGGAACCCGATGGCGGCACGGCGGCCCGACGCGGCGATGGCGTGGGGGAGTTCGCCGTTCTTCGTCAGGTCCACGGCCTGGCGCAGGACGTCGACGGGGGAGGCCAGCACGGACTCGGGGAGCACCCCGGTGGCGGAGGTCAGGAACCAGAGCAGCACGAGGCCGACCGGCCCGGCGGCACGGCGCACCGAACGGGGCACGGTGAAACGGCGGTCGACCTTCGCCGTGCCGCGGATGGTGACCCGGGTGGAGGGTGCGGGCGCGACTTCCTTCTGCTGTGGCAGCACCGTCGCGTCCAGTGGTTTCGTCGTCATGGCCGGTCTCCCGTCGCCGCCGGACGCGCGGGATCGGCGGACCACGCGGACCAGGAACCGGGGAAGAGCGTCGCCTGGAACCCGGCGATCTCCAGCGCCGCGATCTGATGGGCGGCGGTGACCCCGGACCCGCAGTACACGCCGATGCGCGCCGCGTCCCCGGCCCCCCGCTCCTCGAACCGCTTGCGCAGCAGCTCGGGCGCCAGGAACGTCCCGTCCGCCGCCAGGTTCTCCCCGGTCGGCGCGGACACGGCTCCCGGGATGTGTCCGGCACGCGGATCCACCGGCTCGATCTCACCCCGATAACGCTCACCGGCACGCGCGTCCAACAGCAGCCCGGACACGGCGAGTTCGGCGGCCCCGTCGGCATCGGTGACCGGCAGCGCACCAGCGCGGAGCACGACCTCACCCGGCGCCGGATCGGCGGGAATCCCGGACTCCAGCGGCAGCCCCGCGGCCCGCCAGGCGCCCAACGCCCCGTCCAGCAGGGTCACTTCGGTGACGCCCGCGTACCGCAGCAGCCACCAGGCGCGGGCGGCGGCCGTGTTGCCCAGGTCGTCGTAGACGACGACGGGTCGGCCGTCGCCGATGCCCCAACGGCGGGCGGATTCCTGGAGTTCGGTGAGGTCGGGGAGCGGGTGCCGACCGCCCTCCGGGCTCGCCGGTGCGGCCAACTCCGTGTCCAGGTCGACGTAGACCGCGCCGGGGATGTGGCCGTCCGCGTAGTGGTCGCGGCCGTGGGGATCGCCGAGGGCCCAGCGGACGTCGAGCAGCACGGGCGGCCGTTCGGAGCCGAGGAGTTCGGCCAGCTCGGGGACCGTGGTCGTCACGCGGCTGCTCATGTCAACTCCTCGACGATCAGGGGCAGTTCGCGGACTTCGGAGGTCGCCGATGCCGTTGGGGCCAGCCGGAGCCGTTCGAGGAACAGGACGACCGTGGCGGCGGCGGTACGGTGCAGGGCGTCGTTGAGGACGTCGTGTCGGCCGCCGTGGAAGACGACCGTGTGGACGCCCGGGTGACCGTCGTAGACGCTCAGCGCCCGGTCCAGCGGGCTCACCGTGTCGTCTTTGCCGTGCAGGGCCAGGACCGGGACGCGCACCAGGTCGAGGCGCGGTTCGGGCAGGTCGGGGGTGTCGCCGATGGCGCCGCGCCGGAAGTCGGGGTCGTTGGTGAGCCGCCCCTGATGGGTCGGGCAGGCGGTGCGGGCCGCGGCCTCCTCCTCCCAACTGCCCGCTGTCCAGGCGCCGGTGGGCAGCCCGGCCAGGATCAGCGCGTCGACGCCCGCGGTCTGCTCGGCGGCGAGCTGAAGGGCGTAGCGCGCGCCCGTGTCGGAACCGACCAGCACCTTCGGGCCGGGCAGCGACTCGTCGGCGAGCAGCTTGGCGGCCTGCTCCAGTACGGCGGGGTCGGCGGTCGGGTCGCCGAGGGCGCGGACGCGGTAGGCGTCGAAGCCGAGCCGGCGGCCGAACCGCTCGTAGACACCGCCGTGTTCGCCCCGCCCGGCCAGCACGATCAACGTGCCGCGCGCGGCGAGGCCTTCGGGTTCGTCCCAGGACGAGACGGAGGAAGAGGGCATGGGGTGACAACTCCCAACAAGGGGAAAGTCCCAACAAGGGGAAAGGGGAGGGGAATCGGAGCAAGGGGGAGGAGGAGAGCAGGCCGGAGCCGCCGTCACGTGTCAGTGCGCAGGGCGGACGTGATCAGCGAGAACTCGGGAAGGGTGCCGCGGAGAGGCGGTGGGTCAACGACAGCGCGCGCTGCACGCCACGCCGAAGTCGATGACTCGGCGCTGCGTCAGAAGGGCAGCGAAAGCGGTCGTGTGCAGCATGCGCCCATCATGACCGGCCGCGACCGATCGCGTCCAACGATGATTCCGCATCGAAATCGATCAGTTATCGCGATCGATGCCTGGAACGGCTACCGTCACCGGCATGCCCCAACCTGTCCTCGACATCGTGGCCCTGCGCAGCCTGACCGCGATAGCCGACTGCGGCGGCTTCCATCGCGCGGCCCGGGCCCTCGCCCTGAGCCAGTCCGCGGTCAGCCAGCATGTGCGCAGGCTGGAGAAGACGCTGGGCCGGCCGATCGTCGAGCGGGAGGGGCGGGGCACCCGGTTCACGCCGGAAGGGCGGCTGCTCCTGGAGCAGGCCCGCCGCATCCTCGCCGTGCACGACGAGGCCGTACGCACGCTGCTGGACGTGGACGGCGACACCGTCACGATCGGCTCCACCGAACACGCGGCCGACCAGTTCCTGCCGCGGCTGACGGCGGCCGTCCAGGAGGTGCGGCCCGGCTGCCGGGTCCGCTTCCGCATCGACCGCTCGGCCCGCCTCGTCGAGGCCGTGGAGCGCGGCAGCGTCGACGTCGCGGTGTACGTCACCGAGGCCGCCGCCACCGAGGGCACACCGGTCGGCGGACTCCCGCTCACCTGGCACGCCACGCCCGGCTGGCGGCCACCGGCCTCGCCCGCACCCGTCCCGCTGGTCGCCATCGAGGACCCGTGCGCGATCCGCCGCCGCGCGATCTCGACCCTCGCCGCGCACGGCGTACCGGCGGCGGTCGTCGGCGACGCGGGGTATCTCGCCGGGGTCCTCGACATCGCCCGCACGGGGCAGGGCGTCGCGCTGCTCGCGGCGGTCGGTTCGGCTCCGGACGGGCTGACCCCGTACGACGGCCTGCCCTCGGTCACGCCGATCCCCATGAGCGCGCTGGCCCGTCCGGGCGCCGATCCGGCAACGGTGGAGGCGGCGTTCGCGGCGGTACGGGATCTGTTGCGCTGAGCCGCCGGACCGGCCCTAACCCTGGGTTTCGTCCAACATCCGCACCAGGACGCCCCGTTGGAGGGGGAGCACCTCCGCGTGCAGGTCGCGTCCCTTGCGCGTCAGGGCCACCCACACCCCGCGTCGGTCCTCGACGCACATGGAGCGTTCCACGAGGCCGTCCTTCTCCAGCCGTCCGATGAGACGGGAGAGAGCGCTCTGGCTGAGGTGGACCCGTCCGACCAGGTTCTGCACCCGGCACTGGTCGCCCTCCTCGGGCGCCTCGGACGTGAGCATGTCGAGCACCTCGAAGTCGCTCGCGCCCAGGCCGTGCGGGTGCAGTACGCGGTCGATCTCGCACATCGTGCGCGCGTGCACGGACAGGATGTCCCGCCACTGTTCCTCTAGCTGCCGGGCACCGGCCGACTTCACTGCCATACCTGCACGGTAACACCGATCCGGCCATTTATTGAGCGCGCAACTAGTGCACGTGCAAGTAGCTGGGGTGTCGCGGCGCAGGTGGCGGGCGCCCGGCCGTCGGTGTGCGTCAGGCGGCCGGATTCTGGGTGAGCCCGACGAAGTTGCCGTCCGCGTCCTTGACGAACGCGATGAGCTTGCCGCCGCCGACGTCCTGGACGTCCTGGACCAGCTCGGCCCCCGCCTCCACCATGGCCGCGAGCCGCGTCCGGATGTCGTCCACGGTCCAGTACGGCACCGGCCCGGTCATGCCCTTGGCGTGCCCGTTCGGGTCGAGACCGACGTCCTGCCCGGCGGCCTTGTAGCCGACGTAGTACGGCTCGTCCGCGTACGGCTCGACCCCCAGCAGGGCGCCGAACAGGGCCTTCGCGCCGTCCAGGTCCTTGACGGGGTAGATGATCGTGTTCAGTCCGTCGGTCATGACGAGCTCCTCCGTGAAGCGTGGTCCGACGGTTTTCGCCGGTGAATTCAGGCTAGGGCGGGGGAGGCGTGGGGGCTTCTTCAATCCTGACCGGATGGCGCCCGTCGTGCGCCGTGATGGTTCCGGACGTACAGGGTGGCGTCGTTCCTCTCCGGTCACTCCGCGCCCCCGCCGACCCCACTGATCAAGAAAACGGTAAGAAC
>NZ_JBLTJC010000155.1:0-23270 GCF_048158785.1 Streptomyces colwelliae
GATCCGGTCCTGGCGCCGCTGGTGGACAAGGCGCCGGGCCGACGCGTGCCGCGCACGGTCGACGAGGCGGAGTTCGCCGTAGGCACCGCCACACCGCGCCGCCGACGACGTCCGGTGGTCGTCGGCGCCGGCCTGGCGCTGGCCGCTGTGGGCGCCCTGGTGTCGGTGTGGATGGAGTCGACGATGATGTTGAAGAAGACGATCGCGGCGGCCGCCAGCACGGTGACGCCGAGCAGCATCGGCAGGTCGCTCTGGTTGACGGAGGTCACCGCGAGCCGGCCGATGCCCTGGAGGCTGAAGACCTGCTCGGTGATGATCGCGCCGCCGATCAGGGTGCCCAGGTCGATGCCGAACACGGTGACGATCGGGCCCATGGCGCCGCGCCAGGCGAAGCGCAGGAACACGTTCGCACGCGAGAGGCCCTTGGCGCGGGCGGTGCGGACGTAGTCCTCGGTGAGCTGCTCGACGAGCTGGGAGCGGGCCATGCGGGTGTAGTTGGCGGTGAAGATGATCGACAGCACGATCCACGGCAGGAGCAGGCCGGAGAACCAGGAGACGGGGTTCTCGGTCAGCGGCGTGTACGAGGGCTGGTCGAGGATGCCCGCCTTGAAGACCAGGAAGTACAGCGCGATGTAGCCGACGAAGTAGATCTGGAGCGAGGAGCCGAGCAGCGACGCCGAGGTCGCGAACTTGTCCAGGAACTTGCCCTGCTTCAGCGCCGCGATCATGCCCGTGCCGACACCGAAGGTCAGGAAGATGACGGCCGAGCCGAAGGCCAGCGAGAGGGTCAGCGGCAGCCGGTCCATGATCGTGCCGAAGACGGGCTCGTTGTTGGCGAAGGAGTAGCCGAGGCACGGAGCGTTGCAGTGTCCGAAGCCGCTGTAGTCACGCCCGACGAAGATGGCCTTCAGCCAGTCCCAGTACTGGACCGGGATCGGGTGGTCGATGCCCAGGTTGTGCCGGATCTGCGCGAGCGAGGCCGGCGTGCAGTTCTTGCCGCAGGACATCATGGCCGGGTCACGCGGGACGGCGTAGAAGAGCCAGAAGGTGATGGCGCTGATGATCAGCAGAATGACCAGCGCGCCGATCGTACGGCGGACAAGGAAGCGGAACATGGGGTCAGGACTCTCCGGGCGAGGCGCCGTTGCCGGGGCGTGAGGGGTGTGGGGCCGGTGGGGGGCGGCCCGGTGAGGCCGCCCCCTGGTGCCGTGTGGCGCCTACGCCTTGGCGTAGAGCCTCGTGAGCGCGATGCCGGTGTTTCCGGCGTCGTAGACGAAGCCGCCGACCTTCGAACCGTGCATCCAGTTGCGGATGGCGTGGTAGTCCGGGACACAGGCCGCGAGTTCCATGACCTGCTTGTCGATGGCGCCCCAGGCCTTGTTGGCCGCGTCCGCGTCGGTGATCTGCGAGGCGGCGGCGATCGCCTTGTCGACGCTCGCGTTCTTCAGCTGCGCGTAGTTGCTGCGGCCGTCGCCGATGTTCTCGCCGTCCCAGCAGGGGTAGAAGACCGAGTAGCCGCCCGGCCAGTCCGGGCTCCAGCCGGCCGCGAACAGGTCGTACGTGTTGTCGATCTTGCCGATCTGGGTGTAGAAGGTCGACTTGTCGATCTGCTTGTTGACGACCGTGAAGCCGGCCGCCTCCAGCGCGTTCTTGATCGCGACGGCCTGCTTCACCGCGTTGTCCGACGTCTGGTAGGCGATGACCAGCTTCTGCCCGACCTTGCCGGCCTCCTTGAGGAGGGCCTTGGCCTTGACCGGGTCGCCGCCGGGCTTCGTGGTCTTGCCGTAGAGGTCGAACTCCACGTAACCGGGCGTCACCGGGGAGAAGATCGTGGTCGCGATCTCGCTGGTGGACGCGCCACCGCGGATGGTCTGCAACTGCTGGTTCGGCCAGGCGTAGTTGATGGCCTGGCGGACCTTGACGTCCGTGATCCGGGTGGTGTTGATCGGCCAGTAGTAGGTGACCGTGTCGACCGCGGTGAGCACCCGCTGCTTGAGCTTCGCGTTGGTGAGGACCGTGGCTATCCGCTCGGGGGCGACCTCGTTGAAGATCGACATCGTGTACTGGTCGTTGCCCTTGTCCGCGATGTAGCGGTCGGTCGAGGCCAGCAGTTCGAAGCCGAACTGGAAGAGGTACTTGTCCGGGTAGGCGTTGCGGATCGGGTCCGTCGCCGCGTCCCAGTGCTCGTTGCGGGTGTACGTCAGCGACTTGCCGACGTCACGGGCGGAGATCTTGTACGGGCCGCAGGAGAACGGCTGCTTGTCGTACTTCTCCTTGGTGTCCTTCGACTTCTTCACGAAGGAGTACGCCCGCTCGGCCAGCGTGAAGTTGAAGTCACCGCGGGCCTCGTTGAGGCGGAAGGTGACGGTCTTGCCGTCGATCTCGATGGAGTCGAGGTTCTTGCCCTCGTAGGGGCCCGTGTACTTGTCGCCGCCCACCAGGAACTGCTGGACGTAGCGCGGACCCTCGGTGACGAAGGAGGCGAAGAGGCGCTCGAAGGTGTGCCGGACGTCGTCCATGGAGAGGTCGGAGCCGTCCTCCCACTTGATGCCGTCCTTGATGGTGAACGACCAGGTCTTGCCGCCGTCCTTGGCCGTGCCCGCGTCCGTGGCCACGTCGCCGACCAGGGTGGCGCCGCCCTTGGAGTCGAGCTTGTAGCCGGTCAGGCCGCGCATGATCGGCGTGGTGATGAGGATCTCGGTGGAGACGTAGATCTGCGCCGGGTCCAGGTGGTCCATGTCGAACTGGTCGAGCCCGTAGATCGTCCCGCCCTTGACCGCGCCGGCGACCTCGGGGGCCGGGCCCGTCGAGTCGGCCTTCGTGCCGACCTCGATCTTGCTCTGCTTGGCCTTGCTGACCGAGGGGACCTTGCTGTTCGAGGTCGAGTTGCCGCCGCCGCAAGCGGTCAGCACCGAGCTCGACGCGGCCACCACGCCGGTGGCGATCATGAAGTTTCTACGGGAAAAAGACACAGTAACCCTGCCTTACGGGTGGGACGGGACCAGCCGGACGACTTTGACCGGGCCGGAGATGAGAGATGGGTCAGCGCTTGGACTTCGGGTCGAGCGCGTCACGCGCCGAGTCGCCGAGCAGGTTGAACGCCAGGACGAAGATCACCATGGCCAGGCCCGGGAAGAGCATGAAGGTGAAGTCCTGGGTGTAGAACTGGGCGCCCCGCTGGATCATGACGCCCCAGTCGGGGGTCGGGTCGATCATGCCGACACCGAGGAAGGCGAAGCCCGCCTCCGCGGTCACGTAGGCCGGGAGCATGAGGGTGGACTGGATCAGGATCGGGGTCCACAGGTTCGGCAGGAGTTCCTTGAACACGATGCGCGCCGGTGACGCCCCGGTCACCTTGGCGGATTCGACGAACTCCCGCTCGCGCAGGCCGAGTACCTGGCCGCGCAGCAGACGGGCGATCGACGCCCAGCCGAAGAAGGACATCATGATGATGAGCGTGGTGGCCCGCAGCCAGGTGGGGATGTTGTCGTCGGCGGCGACGAACAGTCCGAACACCACCGGCATGAAGGCGATGATGAACAGCGTCGAGGGGATCGACAGCACGATGTCGATGATCCGGCCGACGATGTAGTCCGTCCTGCCGCCCACGTAGCCCGCGGCCACGCCGACCACGACGCCGACGACGGTGGTGATCAGGGTGGCTGCCAGGGCGATGCCGAGCGAGGTGCGGATGCCGTAGAGCAGGAAGGTGAAGACGTCGCGGCCCAGCTGCGGCTCGATGCCGAACCAGAACTGCGAGCTCATGCCGCCGTTGGGACCCGCCGGGTACGAGAAGGCGTCGAGCAGACCCGGGTCCTGGCTGGCGTACGTCGTGTACGGATCTTTCCCGTAGAGCTTGGAGATCAGGGGAGCGGCCAGCGCGATCGCGAAGAAGAAGATCACGATGACCGCCGATATGACGCCCGTACGGTCCCGTTTGAACCGGCGCCACGCGAGCTGACCCGGGGACCGGCTCTCGTTGCCCTTCGAGTCGGGAGAAGTGATCGACTTCTCGAGGCTCTCGTCGGTCACCTCGAGCGGGACCGCGGGTCGGATTGGGGAGATCATGCTGCTCCTGGCCCAAGGGGGTCTGATGAGACTCCGCAGGGCACTCCCCTACGGGCTACGCCGGACTTTTTCAACGCAATTCATGCAAGGTCAATAAAATCTGGACCGACTTGGGTTTCTCTTTACCTTCTTTGCCCTCGCTTTAGCATTCCGTAGCTACGCGTGTAGCGTGCCGTGATCGATCCGTGTTTTAGATCGGGCCAACTGCGCGAAACGGGCAATGAGTTCGTTATCCGGACGCCTGTGTATCGGAATGCGTACAGCGGGGCGTCACAATCCAACGGTTCCGCATCGCTTCGTGGTGATCCATTGTGCTCCATGCCGAAGATCGACTGAACCGGGGTCAGAGGTCCCTCGAACGGGTGGGCCCGCAGGCGATGTGCTCCTTTTAAGCCGATATTGACCGGTAACGGATCAGCATGGACCGGCTTTCCTGAGGAGGCACTCGATGCGTGGAGCCACGCACGCCAAATGGGCCGCTTGCGCGGCGGCGGTAGCCCTCGCGGCGACCGCCTGTGGGGGCGGCGGGAGCAGCAGTAGCGGCGGGAGTGGTGACGACAGCGCGGTGCTCAGCGCCTCCTGGGGAGACCCGCAGAACCCGCTGGAGCCGGCCAACACCAACGAGGTGCAGGGCGGCAAGGTCCTCGACATGGTCTTCCGCGGACTGAAGCGGTACGACCCGAAGACCGGCAAGGCCGAGGACATGCTCGCCGACAAGATCGAGACCACGGACTCGCAGAACTTCACGGTCACGGTCAAGAGCGGCTGGAAGTTCAGCAACGGCGAGGCCGTCACCGCGAAGTCGTTCGTCGACGCGTGGAACTACGGCGCCAGCCTCAAGAACAACCAGAAGAACGCGTACTTCTTCGGGTACATCGAGGGCTACGACAAGGTCCACCCCGACAGCGGCTCGCAGAGCGCGACCACGCTCACCGGGCTCAAGGTGACCGGCACCGACACCTTCACCATCAAGCTCACCCAGAAGTTCTCGACCTTCCCGGACACCCTCGGCTACGCGGCCTACTCGCCGCTGCCGTCGACGTTCTTCTCCGACCACGCGGGCTGGCTGAAGAAGCCGGTCGGCAACGGGCCGTACACGATCGCGTCGTACACCAAGGGCTCGCAGATGCAGCTCAAGAAGTGGGACGGCTACACCGGTGAGGACAAGGCGCAGAACGGTGGCGTGACCCTCAAGGTCTACACCGACAACAACACCGCCTACACCGACCTGATGGCCGGCAACCTCGACCTCGTCGACGACATCCCCGCCTCGCAGCTCAAGAACGTCAAGAGCGACCTCGGCGACCGGTACATCAACACGCCCGCCGGCATCATCCAGACCCTCGCGTTCCCGTACTACGACAAGGACTGGAACAAGAGCGGCTCGGAGAAGGTCCGCCAGGGGCTGTCCATGGCGATCAACCGGGACCAGATCACCGACACGATCTTCCAGAAGACCCGCACCCCCGCCACCGACTGGACCTCACCGGTGCTCGGCACCGAGGGCGGCTTCCAGGACGGGCTGTGCGGGGACTCCTGCAAGTACGACCCGACCGAGGCGAAGAAGCTCGTCCAGGAGGGCGGCGGCATCCCCGGCGGCCAGGTCAAGATCACGTACAACGCGGACACGGGCTCGCACAAGGAGTGGGTGGACGCCGTGTGCAACTCCATCAACAACGCGCTCGGCAACGACAAGGCGTGCGTCGGCAATCCGGTCGGCACCTTCGCGGACTTCCGCAACCAGATCGGCCAGCACAAGATGACCGGGCCGTTCCGCGCCGGCTGGCAGATGGACTACCCGCTCATCCAGAACTTCCTCCAGCCGCTGTACTACACCAACGCCTCCTCGAACGACGGTCTGTGGTCCAACAAGGACTTCGACAAGCTCGTCGACCAGGCCAACGCGGAGACGGACACGAGCAAGGCGATCAAGCTCTTCCAGCAGGCCGAGGAAGTCGTCCGCGACAACATGGCCGCCATCCCGCTCTGGTACCAGAACGGCAGCGCGGGCTACTCCGACCGGCTCTCCAACGTGGCTCTGAACCCGTTCAGCGTCCCCGTCTACAACGAGATCAAGGTCAGCTGAGCCTGAGTCGCACCGGGGGCGGGTCCGCCGCGGCCCGCCCCCACGATCCCCGGAGCCCCCATGGGACGGTACGTAATCCGGCGTCTGCTTCAGATGATCCCGGTCTTCATCGGCGCCACACTGTTGATCTTCCTGATGGTGAACGTGATGGGCGACCCCGTCGCGGGCCTGTGCGGCGACCGGCAGTGCGACCCGTCGACGGCCGCCCAGCTCAAGCGGGAGTTCGGCCTCGACAAGCCCGTGTGGCAGCAGTACCTGACCTACATGGGGAACGTCTTCACCGGTGACTTCGGGACGGCGTTCAACGGCCAGAAGGTCACCGAGCTGATGTCGACCGCGTTCCCGGTCACCATCCGGCTGACCCTCGTGGCGATCCTCATCGAGATCGTCGTCGGCATCGCGCTGGGCGTGATCACCGGCCTCAAGCGCGGCCGCCCGATCGACACCACCGTGCTGCTGCTCACCCTCGTCGTGATCTCCATCCCGACCTTCGTCACCGGTCTGCTGCTGCAACTGCTGCTCGGCGTCGAATGGGGCTGGATCAAACCGTCCGTCTCGCCGGAGGCGACCTTCAGCGAACTGATCGTCCCCGGGCTCGTCCTCGCCTCGGTCTCCCTCGCGTACGTGACCCGGCTGACCCGGACGTCCATCGCGGAGAACCGGCGCTCCGACTACGTCCGTACGGCCGTCGCGAAGGGCCTGCCGAGACGCCGGGTGATCGTACGGCACCTGCTGCGCAACTCGTTGATTCCCGTGGTGACGTTCATCGGCACGGACATCGGCGCGCTGATGGGCGGCGCGATCGTCACGGAGCGGATCTTCAACATCCACGGGGTCGGCTACCAGCTCTACCAGGGGATCGTGCGCCAGAACACCCAGACGGTGGTCGGCTTCGTGACGGTCCTGGTCCTCGTCTTCCTGGTCGCCAACCTCCTCGTCGACCTCCTCTACGCCGTACTCGACCCGAGGATCCGCTATGCCTGAGCAGCCGTTCGAACCGGAGCGCGCCATCGCCGGGACCGGCATGGGCGGCGCCATGGACCTCGCCACGAGCGAGGCGGAGACCTTGGAGAAGACTCCGGGCGGCCCCGAAGGCACGGGACCGCAGGAGAAGCCCCGCAGCCTCTGGTCCGACGCCTGGCGCGACCTGCGCCGCAACCCCGTCTTCATCATCTCCGCGCTGGTCATCCTCTTCCTGATCGTCATCTCCCTCTGGCCCTCGCTGATCGCGTCGGGCAACCCCCTCAAGTGCGACCTCGCCAAGGCCCAGGAGGGCTCCCAGCCGGGCCATCCCTTCGGCTACGACGGCCAGGGCTGCGACGTCTACACGCGCACGGTCTACGGCACCCGTACGTCCGTCACGGTGGGCGTCCTCGCCACGCTGGGCGTCGCCTTCTTCGGGTCGGTGCTCGGCGGACTCGCCGGGTTCTTCGGCGGGGTGTGGGACTCGATCCTGTCCCGGGTCACGGACATCTTCTTCGCGATCCCGGTGGTCCTCGGCGGCCTCGTCCTGCTCTCCGTGGTGACGAGCAACACGGTCTGGCCGGTCATCGGCTTCATGGTCCTGCTCGGCTGGCCGCAGATCTCCCGCATCGCCCGCGGCTCGGTCATCACCGCCAAACAGAACGACTACGTCCAGGCCGCGCGAGCCCTCGGCGCCTCCAACTCCCGCCTCCTGCTACGGCACATCACCCCGAACGCGGTCGCCCCGGTGATCGTCGTCGCCACGATCGCCCTCGGCACCTACATCTCGCTGGAGGCGACCCTGTCGTACCTCGGCGTGGGCCTGAAGCCCCCCACGGTCAGCTGGGGCATCGACATCTCCGCGGCGTCCCAGTACATCCGCAACGCCCCCCACATGCTCCTCTGGCCCGCCGGAGCCCTGGCGATCACCGTCCTCGCGTTCATCATGCTCGGCGACGCGGTGCGCGACGCCCTCGACCCGAAGTTGAGGTGACGGCGTGAGGGTGCGGCAAGTGCGCGGCGCGCGACGGGAGTTGATCCCCGTGTCCGTGTTCAGCACGCTCGGCGACGCGACCCGCGGCGCCCTCGATCCGAAGGTGAGGTGACCGGCGTCATGCTGCTCGAAGTGCGGGATCTGCATGTGGAGTTCAGGACCAGGGACGGGGTCGCCAAGGCCGTCAACGGGGTCAACTACAGCGTGGACGAGGGGGAGACCCTGGCGGTGCTGGGGGAGTCGGGGTCCGGGAAGTCCGTGACCGCGCAGGCCGTGATGGGGATTCTCGATGTGCCGCCGGGGAAGATCACCGGCGGCGAGATCCTCTTCCGGGGCAAGGATCTGCTGAAGTTCAAGGAAGAAGAGCGGCGCAAAGTCCGCGGTGCCGAGATGGCGATGATCTTCCAGGACGCGCTGTCCTCGCTCAACCCCGTGCTCTCCGTGGGCGACCAGCTCGGCGAGATGTTCATCGTGCACCGGGGCATGTCCCGAAAGGACGCGCGGGCCAAGGCCGTTGAGCTGATGGACCGGGTGCGGATCCCGGGCGCGGCCCAGCGCGTCCGCGACTATCCGCACCAGTTCTCCGGCGGTATGCGCCAGCGCATCATGATCGCCATGGCGCTGGCCCTGGAGCCGGCGCTCATCATCGCCGACGAACCGACCACCGCCCTCGACGTGACCGTCCAGGCCCAAGTCATGGACCTGCTGGCCGAGTTGCAGCGCGAGCTGCACATGGGGCTCATCCTCATCACCCACGACCTCGGGGTCGTCGCCGACGTCGCCGACAAGATCGCCGTGATGTACGCGGGCCGGATCGTCGAGTCGGCCCCCGTCCACGACATCTACAAGGCGCCCGCCCACCCGTACACGCGCGGCTTGTTGGACTCGATCCCGCGCCTGGACCAGAAGGGCCAGGAGCTCTACGCCATCAAGGGCCTGCCGCCGAACCTCATGCACATCCCGCCGGGCTGCGCTTTCAACCCCCGCTGCCCGATGGCCCAGGACGTGTGCCGGACCGACGAACCCGAGCTGTACGAGGTGGATCAACACCGGGGCAGCGCCTGCCACTTCTGGAGGGAGTGCCTCAATGGTTGAGTCGACAGCCGTAACGGGATCAACAGTTGAGCCGATCCTCGAAGTGACCGGACTCGTCAAGCACTACCCGTTGACCCAGGGCATCCTCTTCAAGAAGCAGGTCGGTGCCGTCAAGGCGGTCGACGGTGTGGACTTCACGCTCAGCAGAGGCGAGACCCTCGGCATCGTCGGGGAGTCCGGGTGCGGTAAGTCGACCGTCGCCAAGATGCTGGTCAACCTTGAGCGGCCGACGGACGGGTCGATCAAGTTCAAGGGCGAGGACATCAGCCGTATGTCGGGGCGGGCGCTCAAGGCCGCCCGGCGCAACATCCAGATGGTGTTCCAGGACCCGTACACATCCCTCAACCCCCGGATGACGGTGGGCGACATCATCGGGGAGCCGTACGAGATCCACCCCGAGGTGGCGCCGAAGGGCGATAGGCGCAAGCGGGTTCAGGATCTGCTGGACGTGGTCGGGCTCAACCCCGAGTACATCAACCGGTATCCGCACCAGTTCTCCGGCGGCCAGCGCCAACGCATCGGCATCGCACGGGGGTTGGCGCTGCGCCCCGAGGTCATCGTCGCCGACGAACCCGTCTCCGCGCTCGACGTGTCCGTACAGGCCCAGGTCATCAACCTCCTCGACCGGCTCCAGGACGAGTTCGACCTGTCGTACATCTTCATCGCGCACGACCTGTCGATCGTCCGGCACATCTCGGACCGGGTCGGGGTCATGTACCTCGGCCGGATTGTGGAGATCGGCAAGGACGAGGAGATCTACGACCACCCGACGCACCCGTACACCCAGGCGCTGCTCTCCGCCGTGCCCGTGCCCGACCCGGACGCGCGGGACCACCGGGAGCGGATCATCCTCGCGGGTGACGTGCCGTCGCCGACGAACATCCCCTCCGGGTGCCGCTTCCGCACCCGCTGCTGGAAGGCGCAGGAGCGCTGCTCACTGGAGGTGCCGCTGCTCGCCGTGCCCGCCGAGTTCCGGCTCGCGAGCGGCCCCGCGGCCCACGACTCGGCCTGCCACTTCGCCGAGGAGAAGACGGTCGTACCCCAGGACGCGACCCCCGCGGAACCGACGGACGATCTTGAGCAGGGGGCGGAATAACCGCACAAACAGGCATCAATTGCGTTAACACACAGGCAACTCGGCCGACCCGATCTCGATATACGGACGCGTCAACCTGATTGACGTACGGCCGTGCGGGTGCCGTAAACGGACCGGGGCGCGCCATGTCGCCCCGGTCCGTTGCCGTACCTAGGGCATCCCCAACGCCCGCTTCAGGAAGTCCACTTGGAGCAGGAGCAAGTTCTCCGCGACCTGTTCCTGCGGGGTCATGTGGGTCACCCCGGACAGTGGCAGCACCTCGTGCGGGCGGCCGGCGGCCAGCAGGGCCGAGGACAGCCGCAGGGCGTGCGCGACCACCACGTTGTCGTCGGCGAGGCCGTGCACGACCATCAGCGGGCGGTGCGGGTCGGCGGGGGAGGACAGCCCGTCGTCGGTGATCAGACTGCTCTTCGCGTACGACTCCGGGTCCTTGGCCGGGTCGCCGAGGTACCGCTCGGTGTAGTGGGTGTCGTAGAGCCGCCAGTCGGTGACCGGGGCGCCCGCGATGCCCGCGTGGAAGACGTCCGGGCGGCGCAGCACGGCGAGTCCCGCGAGCCAACCCCCGTACGACCAGCCGCGGATGGCCACCCGGGAGAGGTCCAGCGGGTGGGACTTCGCGAGGTCCTGGAGGGCGTCGATCTGGTCGTCCAGGGAGACCGTGAAGTCGCGGTGGACGGCCTTCTCCCAGGCCGGTGAGCGGCCCGGGGTGCCGCGGCCGTCGGCGACGAGCACCGCGAAACCCTGGTCGGCGAACCACTGTGACGTGAGGTGCGCGTTGTGCGCGGCGACCACGCGCGGGCCGTGCGGACCACCGTAGGGATCCATCAAAACCGGAAGCGTGCTGCTGCCGTCGTAGTCCCGTGGCATAAGCAGGGCGCACGGGACGCGCCGTGCGCCCCCCTCGGTGAACGTGATGCGCGGGGACAGACCGGGATCTTCGGCGTACGACGTGATCGGCACCGCCTTCTTGCCCTCGCGCAGCACCTGGACCCGCGTGCCCGGCCGGTCCGGCACCGCCGAGATCAGCACGGTCACGCCCCCGGCGCGTACCGCCGAGTGCACGCCGGGCTCCTGCGAGAGACGCTCCAGGCCGAGCTCGTTGACGCGATAGACGTGCACCTCGCCGGTCTCCGGGGTCGGCGCGTCCTCGCCCGCCGACGCGGAGACCAGCACGCTGTCGTCGGAGACGTCCAGCACCGCGCGGACGTGCAGCTGCGGCCCTGTGAGCAGGCGTTCACCCACCGCGAGCACCCGCGCGCCGCCCTCGTCGGCGATCCGCACGAGCCGTCCCGAAGGGCTCCAGCACGGCACGCCAGGGAAAAGATCAAGCCAAATTGGATCTTCGTCGGCGTGCACCATCCGGGTCGCCCCCGAGTCGGGCTCCACGGCGAGGAACAGCTGGCTGCGCTGGTCCCGGGCCTGCACGAGCAGCAGCGGCGCACCCGCCGCTGACCAGTGCACTCGCGCCAGATACGGGTACCGCGCCCGGTCCCAGACGACCTCCGTGCGCGTCCCGTCGAGACCGATCACGTAGAGCCGTACGTCCGCGTTGGCCGTGCCCGCCGCCGGGTACGCGACGCGCTGCGGCTCGCGCTCGGGGTGGGCCGGGTCGGCGATCCACCAGCGCTGTACAGGCGTGTCGTCCGCGCGGGCGACCAGCAGCCGCTCCGAGTCCGGCGACCACCAGAAGCCGCGCGTACGGCTCATCTCCTCGGCCGCGATGAACTCGGCCAGTCCATAGGTGACGTGGTCCGACTCCGGCTCGGCGAGCGCCCGGTCGCCGTCGCCCCCGGCTCCCACGACGCGCAGGGCGCCGCCCGTGACGTAGGCGATGTGCCGTCCGTCGGGGGCGGGGCGGGGGTCGATCACCGGTCCGGGGACCGGGAGTTCGCGTGCGGTGCCGGACCGCAGGTCCGTCGTGAAAAGCCGCCCTGACAAGGCGAAAGACGCCAACTCGGCCTCGCTGTCGGTGGCGTAGCCGACGATCCCCGCGCCGCCCTCGCGGGTGCGTTCGCGGCGCGCCCGCTCTTCGGGCGAGAGGTGCTCCGAGGCGCCGCCCAGGAGGGCGCGCGGGTCGGCCGCGACGCGCTCCTCGCCGGCCGCCGGATCGAGGACCCACAGCGCGTTCGCCCGGTCCGTGCCGGAGGAGGAGCGCAGGAACACGACCCGCGAACCGTCGGGCGACACGGTGAACGCGCGCGGCGCGCCGAGCGTGAACCGCTGGGTACGGGCGTGCCGTCGGGGGAAGGAGTCAGCCTCGGTCGTCATCCCCCGACCATATTGGCCATGCGCCCCCTTGTGCGGCTGTGCGCCGAGCGATGCGCGAGCGCGGATAGTTATGATCACTAGCGCTGCGTGGGTATGAACCTGCTGGCTCCTGTATGGATTTGCTGTACCGATTTGCTCTAGGGGTCCACCCCATGGACCCCATTGCCCCCATAGTCCGACCCCCCTAGTCCCTGGGATCATTGGAGGTGAGCCGCCGTGGCACTCTCGATTTCGGCGGTGGTGCTGCTGGCGATCGTCGTCTTCCTTCTGGTCAAGAAATCAGGGCTGAAGGGCGGGCACGCGGTCGTCTGTGTCCTCCTCGGGTTCTATCTGGCCTCGTCGACGGTCGCGCCCACGATCAGCGATCTCACGACGAATATCGCGAGCATGATCGGCAGCATCAAGTTCTGACGGCTCGCCTTTAGGGTGGGTCCATGACGGAACTGCCCTCCCCCACCCTGCGGGCGGGGGGACCCCCATCTCGCTGCGCTCGTCGTCTGCTGCTGGTGCACGCGCACCCGGACGACGAGTCGATCAACAACGGCGCGACGATGGCCAAGTACGCGGCCGAGGGTGCCCACGTGACGCTGGTCACGTGCACCCTCGGAGAGCGCGGCGAGGTCATCCCGCCCGCGCTGCGGCATCTGTCGGGCGCCGGACTGGCCGAGGAGCGGGAGCGCGAGCTGGCCGCCGCCATGAAGGCGCTCGGGGTCACCGACCACGGCTTCCTGGGCGGCCCCGGCAGATACCGGGACTCCGGGATGATGGGCACCTCGGACAACGACGACCCCACCTGCTTCTGGCAGGCCGACGTCGACGAGGCCGCCGGACACCTCGTCGAGGTGATCCGCGAAGTGCGTCCGCAGGTCCTCGTCACCTACGACCCCGACGGCGGCTACGGCCACCCCGACCACATCCAGGCCCACCGCGTCGCCATGCGCGCGGCCGAACTCGCCGCCGGCGCGGGGCAGTCGATCGCCAAGGTCTACTGGAACCGCGTACCCCGGACCGTCGTGGAAGAGGGCTTCGCGCGGCTCCGTGACGCGCTGCCGGACCTCCCCTTCGCCGAGACGGCCGCCGTGGACGACGTACCGGGTGTCGTGGACGACGGGCGGATCACCACCGTGGTCGACGGCACCGCGTACGCCGCCGCCAAGACCGCCGCGATGCGCGCGCACGCCACGCAGATCGAAGTGGCCCCGGACCAGCCGTACTTCGCGCTCTCCAACGACCTCGCGCAGCCCGTGTTCACCACCGAGTACTACGAGTTGGCGCACCCTGTGGTGAGTGACCGCGCGCCCGAGACCGATCTCTTCGAAGGGCTGGGCCTGTGATGAGTGCCACCAACGGTGGGAGCTTGCTCGCCCAGCCGCTGCAACGGCCGTCCGCACCGCGGGTGTTGGCCTACCTCGGGCTCTTCGTGCTCGGCGCGGTCGTCGGGACGGCCGGGGCGCTCGTGCAGGCCGCGTGGTTCCCGGGCGGGCTGCTGCTCGCGCTCGTGGGAGCGGCCGGGGCGTTCGTCGGCGGCGCGAGAGCGACCGAGGGCCGGGGCGGTGCCGTGGCGCCCGCCGCCGGCTGGATGGTCGCCGTCATCCTGCTCACCGCCAGCCGCCCGGAAGGCGACTTCCTCTTCGGCGCGGGAGTCGGTTCCTATCTCTTCCTGCTCGGCGGGATGGCCGTAGCTGTGATCTGTGCCACGTTGGGTTTGGGGCGGCAACCAACCAGCCCTGACGTCCGACTTGGCAAGTGACGTACCACTTCGCGGTGACGCGCGCGTGCGAGTCCGGTGTGGGTTTCCCCAGCGGCCGTGGGATACCGCCAAGAAGTGGCCAGTATGGTGGTGCGCGCCGCCGAGTCGCCCGTGGGTGTCGGGCGGCGGAGCCAACCGGGAGAACCTGCCTTGAGTCGTGAAACTGACACTCCGTCCTCCGGGCCCGACGGGCGCGGCGGAGCCGCTTACCCCTCGGGGACCCCGCCGTACGGGACGCCGGCGGCTTCCGACGACCGTACGGACGCGGGGCGTTCGGCCGCGCAGCCGGAGGAACGCAAGACCGAGACGACGCTGACGACCCGGATCCGGATCAACATCCCCGGTTCGCGGCCCATTCCGCCTGTCGTCGTGCGCACGCCCGTCGCGGACAACGGGTCCGGCGACGGATCCACGACCGCCGAGGTGCAGCTGCCGAGTTCCGCGCTGCCCACGAGCGGCGTCGTCGAGCCGTCCGCCGAACTCGCCCTGCCCGGCGCCGAGGAGAAGACGAGCGACTGGTTCGCACCCCGCAAGTCCGGCCCCGCGAAGGGCGGTCAGGGCGGTGGCGGCACCAACGGCGCCGGGATTCCCGGCGGTTCGGCCGCGGGCACCCCGAGTGCGCCTGCCGCCGGAGCGCCCGGTGCGGGCCGGCCGAGCGCCGGCCGCCCCGGTGGTGTGGTCGGCGGTATGAACGTGACGAGCGCCGCCCGTCAGGCCGGCGCGAACGGCGGCGGTACGAACGGCGCCGGAATCGGCGGCGCCACCGGCGCCGGACCCGTCGCCCCCGGGCACGGTGGCGGCACCGGTTCCTTCGACGTGACGGAAGCACTGGCGGCCGGTCCGCTGGGCAACGGGCCACGCCCGAACGGCGGCGGCCCGAACACAGGCCCCAACGGCGGCCCCGGCGAGCCCCGCCGCGACGACCTGCCGTACTTCTCGGACAACGGGCAGCAGGCCGGTTTCCCCGGGCCCAACGGCCAAGGCGGCCAGGGTGGTTACCCCGAGCCCAACGGCCAGGGCGAGCTGGGCGGTTTCCCCGGGGGCAACGGCCCCGGCGGGCGAGCCGAACAGTTCCCCGGTCCCGACGGCCAGGGCATGGGCCCCGGAAGCCCGGGCGGTCCCGGTGGACCCAGCGGCTTCAACGGCCCGAACGGACGCGGCGGCCAGGGCGGTCCCGAGGGACCCGCGGGCCCGACCGGCGGTCCGGTCACCGGCAACGGCCTGATGCTGCCGCCCGGCCCCATGGGCGGAGCCCCGGGTGCGCCCAGCGCGCTGAGCGGCTACGCCGACGGACCTGGCGGCACGAACGGCGGTCCCGGTGGACCCGCCGGACCGGGCGGACCCGGAGGCCCTGGCGGTCCCGGCGCCCCGGGTGCGTCCTCCGGCCGGCACGGCAGGGGCCCTGGCGGTCCTGGCACGAGTCCCGGCGGTCCCGGCGGCCCGGGGATGGGTCCCGGCGCTCCCGGCGCGGGTCCTGGCGGTCCCGGCATGGGCCCCGGTGGTCCCGGAATGGGCCCCGGCACCCCCGGCGGCGCGAGTCTCCCCGGCACGATCCCCGGCGGTGGTCTCAGCGACGACACCGCGATCCTCACCCCGCAGAAGCCGGCCCCCGCGCCCGGGAGCCCCGGTTACGGCGCCCCCGCCGACCAGGTCTCCGGACACACCGTCACCAGCGGTATGCCGGTCATCCCTGGCGCCGGGAACTCGCCGTTCGGCACCGGTACCCATCCCGACGGGCCGCTGCCGCACACGCCCCCGAAGCTGCCCGACCCCGGTTCGGCGCAGAGCGCGCCCGCCGGGAAGAACGCGGGCAAGAGCGCGAAGAAAAAGAAGAAGGGCCGCAGCAAGCTGGTCCTGCTCGTCGTCGGCGTGTTCGTCATCGCGGGCGGCGCGTACGGCGCCGGGCTGCTGATGAACCACACCGACGTGCCCAAGGGCACCACCGTGCTCGGCGTCGACATCGGCGGCGGCACCCGTGACGACGCCGTCAAGAAGCTCGACGACGCGTTCGGCGACCGCGTGAACAAGCCGCTGAAGCTGTCGGTCGGCGGCAAGACGGTCTCGCTCAAGCCGGACCAGGCGGGGCTTCAGTTCGACTTCGCGGCCACCGTCAGCAAGGCGGCCACCAGCGACTACAACCCGGTCTCCGTGATCGGCTCGCTCTTCGGCCAGCACCGGGTCGTCCAGCCCGAGATGCCGGTCGACGAGGAGAAGCTGACCGCCGCCCTCACCGACCTCGGCGGCGGCTCCGGCTCCGGCTCGGTGACCGAGGGCACGATCGAGTTCAAGGCCGACAAGGCGGTCGCCGTCTACGGCAAGGCGGGCAAGGCCATCGACGCGGCCGGCTCCGTCACGGCCGTCGAGGAGGCGTACCGCACCGAGGTGGAGACCGGCACGGCCACCGCGGTGACGGTCCCGACGACCACCAAGCAGCCGACGATCACGAACGCCGAGGTCGACCGCGAGATGAAGGAGTTCGCGAAGCTCGCGATGTCGGCCAACGTGACGATCCAGACCGACGCCACGCACGCGGTGTCGTTCAGCCCGCAGAACTCGATCTACAAGTTCCTGAGCGTGCAGGCCGTCAACGGCAAACTGGTCGAGCACTACGACCTCGACGAACTGAAGAAGCTCTACGGCGCCACGTTCGCCGGCGTGCAGTTCGAGCGGGGAAACGGTTCGAAGACAGATGTGGCGGCGTCTGACGTCGCTGTCGGTCTGCGCGAGGCGCTGCGTGGAAAGACGGCGGCGGCGCGTATTGTCACCATTCCGCTCAGCAATTGACGATCGGAATGCAAGGGGGAAGTATGCGGCGTCGTCTTGCCGTGCCCATGGTTTCAGCCGCAGTCGCCATCGGGACTCTCGGTGTGTTCACGGGGTCCGCCTCGGCGGCTTCCTGGGAGGTCAACACCGGGATCGAGACCGCCTACGACCCGGACGAGCTCGGCTATTTCAATCAGCGGGGCGATGCCTGCGCGATCGGCAGCCCGAGCGGGCGCGTCTGCTTCGACCGGGGCGACGACGGCATTTACGTGCGGGACGAGAAGAACGACCACAAGTCCGTCACCGGGTACTGGCTCACGGGAAACCGCAAGGGAAAGTGCGTCAACAAGGCCGGTTACGGTAAGTGGGTCTACTGCGCGAAGAATTTCACCGACCACAAGGCCATTGATATCTGGCTCGAATACAACGGTCACAAGTATCTCGTGACCGGCAACACGTGACGGGCAACACGTGACCGGCAACACCTGACGGGGGCCGGTCCGCTTTCCGTCATCCGTTCCGCATGACATCTGTCATCCGCCACTCAGGACCGCCGACACTGCCGTGGCCCCGGGCCCGGCGGCCACGATGGGTGCCATGACGACAACAGCCGCGACGGCCACCCCGGTGGTCGGGTTCGATCAGGTGAGCAAGAGCTACGGCGACGTACGGGCCGTCGACGGGCTGTCGCTCGTGCTGCACCCGGGGGAGACGGTGGCCCTGCTGGGGCCGAACGGGGCCGGCAAGTCGACCACCCTCGATCTGCTGCTCGGCCTCAAGCAGGCCGACACCGGCAGGGTCGAGGTCTTCGGGACCAGTCCGCGCGAGGCCATCGTCGCCGGGCGGGTGGGCGCGATGCTCCAGAGCGGCGGGCTGATGGACGAGGTCACCGTCGGTGAACTCGTCAAGCTGGCCTGCGACTTGCACCCGAAGCCGTACGAGGTCGCCGACGTGATCGCCCGCGCGGGCATCGCCCAGATCGCCGACCGCAAGGTCAACAAGCTCTCCGGCGGCCAGGCCCAGCGCGTCCGCTTCGCCCTCGCGACCGCCGGCGACAGCGACCTGATCGTCCTCGACGAGCCGACCACCGGCATGGACGTCACCGCCCGGCAGGCCTTCTGGGCCACCATGCGCGAACAGGCCGACCAGGGCCGTACGGTCCTCTTCGCCACCCACTACCTCGAAGAGGCCGACGCCATCGCGGACCGCGTACTGGTCCTGCACCGCGGCCGGCTCCTCGCGGACGGCACCGCCGCCGAGATCAAGGCGAAGGCAGGCGCACGCAAGGTCGCCTTCGACCTGGAGGGCGAGATCGACGAGGCCCCGCTGCGGGCACTTCCCTTCCTCACCACAATCGACATAAGCGGCTCCACGATCCGCATCCAGTCCACCGACGCCGACGCGACCGTCCACGCGCTCTACGGCCTCGGCGTCTACCCCCGCAACCTCGAAGTCGCCGGGCTCGGCCTGGAGCAGGCCTTCGTCGCCATCACCGCCGCCGAGGAGGCCAAGCAGTCATGAACAGTCTCATCAAGCTGGAACTCACCCGCGCCCTGCGCAACCGCAAGTTCCTGTTCTTCTCGGTGATCTACCCGTCCGCCCTGTTCCTGCTGATCGCGGGCAACGCCGGCGGCACCGACAGGATCGACGGCACGGGCCTCACGGTCGCCACCTACATGATGGTCTCGATGGCCTCCTTCGGCGCCCTGACCGCTGTCCTGATGGGCAACAGCGAGCGCATCGCGAAGGAGCGGGAGAGCGGCTGGGTACGGCAGTTGAGGCTCACCACGCTGCCGGGGCGCGGCTATGTCATCGCGAAGACGGCCAGCGCCGCCGTGGTCAGCCTGCCGTCGATCGTCGTCGTCTTCGTCGTCGCCGCGACCGTGAAGGACGTACGGCTGGACGCCTGGCAGTGGCTCGCGCTGACCGGCGCGATCTGGGCCGGCAGCCTGGTCTTCGCGGCGCTCGGGGTGGCCATCGGGTACATGGCGAGCGGGGACGCGGTCCGTCCGATCACGATGATCACCTACTTCGGACTGTCGATGCTGGGCGGCCTGTGGATGCCCGCCACGACGTTTCCGACCTGGCTCCAGGACATCGCCAAGTGGCTGCCCACCCACGCGTACGCTGCCCTGGGGCAGGCCATCGAGCAGAGCCAGTCGCCCCACGCCAAGGACGTCACCCTCCTCGTCGTCTACTTCGCCCTGTTCGCGGGCGGGGCGGCGTGGCTGTACCGGAAGGACACGCTGAAGGCGTGAGCGCGATGACCGAAGACCTGCGGTCCGACGAGGAGGCCCGGGCGGAGCGGCTGGTGCGGATCGGGCAGCCGCCCCGCAACCGGGGCGAGGTGCTGCGCAAGCTGGTGTGGGTCCTGCCCTGGCTGGTCTTCCTCGGCGCGCCCGTGCAGGACCTGGCCGGCGGCCACCACACCACCGCGGCCACGGCGGCCGGCTGGGTGGGCCTGGTGGCCTTCACCGGGACCTACCTGGCAGTCGTCTTCCGCACCATGGGCCGCCCCTACTCCGGCTGGATCATCGCCGCCCTGGTCGCCGTCCTCTGGGTCCTGGCGGTGGTCCTGACGTTCTCCCTCGGCAGCGCCTGGCTCGGCCTCTTCGTGTACGTCTCCGTCACTTGCGGGGTGACCCTCCCCCTGAGCGCCGCGTACTGGACGATCCCGCTGACCACCGCCGCGATGATGCTGGCGGGCTGGTTCGTGGACGACCTGGACGATGCCTGGGGCCTGTTCCTGATCGTGCTGCTGGTGGGCTACTCCATGACAGGAGTACGGCAACTGGTGCGCACGACGGTCGAGTTGCGCAAGGCGCGGGCGACGGTCGCCCAACTCGCCGCGAACGAGGAGCGGTTGCGCCTGGCCCGAGACCTGCACGACCTACTGGGCCACTCCCTCTCCCTGATCACGCTGAAGAGCGAACTCGCCGGCCGCATGCTCCCCGACCACCCCGACAAGGCGGCCCAGCAGGTCGCGGACATCGAACAGGTCAGCCGCCAGGCCCTGGTGGATGTCCGTGAGGCGGTCACCGGCTACCGCCGCCCCCGCCTGGCCGGCGAACTGGCGGGCGCACAGGTCGCGTTGACGGCGGCGGGAGTCATCGCGGACCTCCCCGCGGAACCGGACCTGACCGCCGTGTCCGAGGAGAGCGAATCGGCCCTGGCCTGGGCCCTGCGCGAGGCGATCACGAACGTCGTACGGCACAGCGGCGCCCGGCGCTGCGTGGTCGAACTGGTCCGACGCCAGACGCTGGACGGCCCGATGCTCGAACTCTCCGTGGAGGACAACGGCTCGGGCGGCTCCGCAAAGGCCCCCGGCAACGGTCTGACCGGCCTCACCGAGCGCCTGGAGAAGGCCGGCGGCTCCCTGGAGGCGACCCGCCTCAAACACGGCTTCCGGCTGGTCGCACGGGTGCCCGCCGCGGCTCCGGCCGCTGTGACGGACGTAGGATCGCCCGCATGAGCCGTACGATCAAGGTCCTCCTCGCCGAGGACCAGTCGATGGTCCGCGAGGCACTGGCCGCACTGCTCGGCCTGGAGGACGACATCGAGGTCGTCGCCCAAGTGGCACGCGGCGACGAGGTGTTGGCGGCGGTACGGCAGCACGAGGTGGACGTGGCCCTCCTCGACATCGAGATGCCGGGCTGCACGGGCATCGAGGCGGCGGCCCAACTCCACAAGGCCTTCCCCGAGGTGAAACTGGTGGTCCTCACGACCTTCGGCCGCCCCGGCTACCTCCGCAGCGCGATGGAAGCGGGCGCCGACGCCTTCCTGGTCAAGGACGCCCCGGCGGCCCAACTGGCCGAAGCGGTAAGGAAAGTACTCGCGGGCGAGCGGGTCATCGACCCCACCTTGGCGGCAGCGGCCCTGGCGGAGGGCGCGAACCCTTTGACCGACCGCGAGCGAGAGGTGCTGCGGGCAGCGGCGGACGGCTCGACGAACGCGGAACTGGCCAAGGCCTTGCATTTGTCGCAGGGCACGGTCCGCAACTACCTGTCGACGGCGATCCAGAAACTGGCGGTTCGTAATAGGGCAGAGGCGGTACGCATCGCGAGGGAGAAGGGCTGGCTTTAGAGCGCAGGCCAGGTCCGATTCCCCAGGGGCGCGGGGAACTGCGCGACCAGCCCCAACGCGCCATCAGACGCAAGACATCCAAAGCCCCAACGGCGCATAGGCGAACGTCAGTTCAACATAGCCCGAGCCGATTGCGCCTGCCCCCGCACCTGGTCCGCCGCAGGCGCATCCACCACAGCCACCACCTCCGCATACGCCTCCAGCTCAGCCGCCCCCGTGAGGAAATCCCCTCGCTGCACAAGAAGTTGAGCCCGCTCATAACGCAACCGAGCCGAATGCGAAGGCAACAGCAGCGCCAACTCAACAGCCCACAGGGCAACATCCGACCGCTCAGGCCGAGCCGCAGCCCACGCCCGGATGTTGTTCAGGACACGGGACAGAACCTCCAAAGGCGCCGCAGGCACAAGCATCCCGGGCTCCAGCGAAGCGGGTTGCCCTCGTGGTGCTTTTCGGATGGTGTGTACTTCTGTTCCGGTGCCATCGCCCGCCCGCACTCCCCCGCGCGGCGACCCAGGCGACCCTACGACAACTTGCTTTGCACGGGCACCCGTTCGTGACCGTTATTCACCGCTTGGCCATATGCCGATGTCTCCTACGGGGAGCCCCGTTGCCGTTCACTTTGAGTCATGCCGCCGCCGTACTGCCCGCCGTGCGCGGCGACGGAAAGGGGCGCGGCCGTCTCGTACCGGCGGTGCTGGTGGCGGGTTCCTTCGCCCCCGACATGACGTACTACGCGGCGAGTGTCGTCCCCGGGGCGATGGAGTTCGGGACGGTCACGCACTCCTTCCCGGGCGTCTTCACGGTCGACGTCGCGATCACCTGGGCGACGGTCGGCCTCTGGCTGCTGCTGCGCGAACCCCTGGTGGCCCTGCTCCCGCGCACCCGCCAGCCCCGGACGGCGACCCTGTTGCGCTGCGGCGCTCCACGCGCGCGTGCGACCCCGTCACTGGCCGCGTGGTGGTACGTCTCCGCGGTCCTCGGCGGCCTGACCCACGTCGTGTGGGACGCGTTCACGCACCACGACCGGTGGGGCGTACGCCTTCTCCCCGTCCTCGACCGGCAGTTGGGCGGCAGACCCCTCTTCTCGGCCCTGCAGTACGGCAGTTCGGCGCTCGCCGCGCTGCTGATCACCGCGTTCGTGGTGCGTGCGCTACGACGGGTTCCGGCCGCAGAGCCGGTGGGGGTGCCCGTGCTGTCGGTACGGGACCGGTGGGCGGCCGGGGTCGTCCTCGCCGGCTGCGCGCTGGTCGCGGCGGCGGAACGGGCGTCGACCTGGTGGGCCTACTGGGGCTCGACGGCAACCCCCTGGGACCTGATCCCGACCCTGTGCTTCGGCGCGGGGGCGGGACTGGTCCTGGGCGTGCTGCTGTACGCGGCCGGCGTCCGCGTGTGGCGCCCGGCACCGGCCGGGGTGCCTGGCGAGCCGGACGGGGTCAGCGCGGGGCGGGGCCGTAGTGCGGGCTCGCGCTGAGCTCGGTCATGCGGGGCTGTCCGGCGGGGTCGCTATGAACACCGTCATGGTGTGCGCGGAGGGTGACCTCGGGAGCCGGGCGAGGACGAGGTCCAGGTAGCTGCGGCCCAGGTCGGCCCAGAGACGCCAGACAGGGGTGCCGGTGGGGGTGGTGGCGGGTCCCTGAGGATGTCTGGCTTGTTCTCGGGGGTCTACGGCCGTGTCGTCCCGGAACGTGAGGCGGCGCCGGATGCCTGCGGCCGTGTGCTGGACGGCCATCGCGAGGTCGGCGGGGATGCGGGCGGTGCTTGCGCCGGCCGCGAAGGCCGGGACCGGCGGTCGGGGCGCACCCTGCGCGGCAGCGCCGTCCGCTGCCTGCGCCTGAGCCGTCCGGCGGTGAAGCGTGCGTATACCCATGCCCGCATCCTTACGGTCGCGCCGGCGGCGGCCCGTCGAAGAGCCAGTCGACCTGCCGTAGCCGCGCCTGGTGTTCGCGCACGTCGGTGCCGCTGTCGCCGCGCGACCACAGGACGTTCGCGGCGCGGACCTCGGCACCAAGGGCGGCATGCGGACGGACGCACGGGCGCGGGTGCTGCGGGCGGACGGGTCGGTGAGGATCAGGGATGGGACTTCGCGGCGCGTGCAGCGTCGACG
>NZ_JBLTJC010000156.1:0-23053 GCF_048158785.1 Streptomyces colwelliae
GGACGGCCTCGTCCTCAAACGCCGGACGGGCTGATTTTGTGGACCTGAGCCTCACCATCGCATCGCGCGCTGTGTGCTCTTTCGTTGGGGGATGTCATGGGCGCACGCGGGTGGTTCAGTGGGCGGAAGTCGTTCAAGCAGGGGCTCGCTCTCGCCGAGCAGCAGCGGCTGGACGAAGCGCGTGATGCCTACCTCCGGGCGGCGGAGTCGGGCAGTGTGAACGCTCAGTACAACCTCGCGCTCGTCTACGTCGATCTCGGCGACCGGCGCAACGGGATCCTGTGGTTCCGCCGGGGCGCCGCCGCGGGAGACGCCGGTGCCATGCACAGTCTCGCGGTGCAGCTCGACGACGGGACTCGCAAGGAGGCCGACGAGGCGGTGGAGTGGTACCGCAAGGCAGCCGCGCTCGGGCACGCGCCGTCCCAGTACAACCTGGGGCTCCGGTATCAGAAGACGGGTGAACTCCCGCTCGCCGAGCGCTACTTCGAGCAGGCGGCGAAGCTGGGGCACCTCGATGCGGACGTGTCCCTGGCCGGTCTGTGGCTCGGCCGGGGCCGCACGGGGGAAGCCGAGGAGATCCTGCGCCGGGCGGCGGAGCAGGAGCATCCCGGGGCGCTCGGTTTCCTGGGTGATCTGGCCGGGCAAGCGGGTGACACCAAGCGGGCCGCCGGGCTCTACGTGCGCGCCCACGCGGCGGGATTCAGCGGTGCGGCGGTGAATCTGGGAGTGATGTACGAGAAGCAGCAGCGCTTGGCGGAGGCCGAGGAGTGGTTCCGTAAGGCGGCCGACGCGGGGAACCCCGCCGGTATGTACGGCCTGGGCCGTCTCCTTGTCGGTCTGGACCGGATGGACGAGGCCCTTGTCCTGTTCCGCCAGGCAGCCGGGCTGGGGAGCGAGTCGGCGCGGCACGCGCTGCGGGTCCTCGCCGACAGGAAAAAGAAGTAAAACCGCGGAAAGTGCACGGAAATGTCTGCCGACTCACCGTCGGCAAAGGTGCACCCGAGGCGGGCGTAGCGTAGATGGCATGACGACGTACGGATCCTTTCCCGGCTCGCGGCCCCGGCGGTTGCGGACCTCCCCCGTGATGCGGCGCATGGTTGCCGAGACGCGGTTGCATCCTGCCGACTTCATCCTTCCCGCCTTTGTGCGGGAGGGGGTCAGTGAGCCGGTGCCGATCTCTGCCATGCCTGGGGTCGTGCAGCACACTCGGGACAGTCTGAAGAAGGCCGCCGCTGAGGCTGTTGCCGCCGGGATTTCCGGGATCATGCTTTTTGGGGTGCCGGAAGAGTCCAAGAAGGATGCCCTTGGGACTCCTGGGACCGACCCGGATGGGATTCTTCAGGTCGCGCTGCGGGATGTGCGGGCCGAAGTCGGGGACGAGTTGCTCGTCATGTCTGATCTCTGTCTTGATGAGACCACTGATCATGGGCACTGTGGCGTGCTTGATGAGCTTGGGCGTGTGGACAATGACGCCACCCTTGAGCGGTATGCCGAGATGGCTCAGGTGCAGGCCGATGCCGGTGCTCATGTCGTCGGGCCCAGCGGGATGATGGACGGGCAGATCGGGGTCGTCCGGGACGCGCTCGACCAGATTGGGCGGGAGGACGTGGCGATCCTCGCCTACACCGTCAAGTACGCGTCCGCGTTCTTCGGTCCGTTCCGTGAGGCCGTCGGGTCCTCGCTCAAGGGGGACCGCAAGACGTATCAGCAGGACCCGGCCAACGCACGGGAGTCCATGCGGGAGTTGGCGCTCGATCTGGAGGAGGGTGCCGACATGGTGATGGTCAAGCCGGCGGGGCCCTACCTCGACATCCTGGCCAAGGTCGCCGAGGTCTCGGACGTACCCGTCGCCGCCTATCAGATCTCCGGCGAGTACTCGATGATCGAGGCCGCCGCCGAGAAGGGCTGGATCGACCGGGACAAGGCGATCTTCGAGGCGCTCACCGGGATCAAGCGGGCCGGGGCGCAGAACATCCTGACGTACTGGGCGGTGGAGGCGGCGCAGAAGCTGCGCTGATCGCCGAGCCGAGGCTGCGCTGATCGCCGAGCCGAGCCGAGGCCGCGTTGATGGCCGACGCCCGCTGAACGCCCGTCAACAGGCAACGCTTCGAGATCGTTCCGGCGTCGGGGCGATCTCGGTTCGGGGCGGGAACGGGTTCTGGCCCGAAATCGACGGTCGGTGTGGGGGGATGTGACCCCAAATAAGCTTCGGTGTCCGGCACTTATGTGGATTTGACGCGTCCGCATCGCTGTCCTTACCTTCTGCGCCTGGCCTGATCCGTTCTGGACGGTCTGGACGTCGATCCCTGGGGGACACCATGAGCTGGTTCATCGAGGCGTTGAAGAAGTACGCGGTATTCAGCGGGCGCGCGCGCCGCAAGGAGTACTGGATGTTCGCCCTGTTCGCGGGGATCATCGCGATCGTTCTGGGCGCCATCGGCGTCGCGATCAAGTTCCCGTTCCTCGTGGTCATCTTCTACCTCGCGATCCTGCTGCCCGGCCTGGGTGTCACCATCCGCCGACTGCACGACACGGGCCGCTCGGGTGGCTGGATCTTCATCGGGCTCGTCCCGCTCGTCGGCGGCATCATCCTGCTGGTCTTCACCTGCACGGACAGCGCGCCCGGCGCCAACGCGTACGGCCCGAACCCGAAGGAAGCCGGCGGGATTCCGGCGCACGCCTGATCGCACCCGCCACGAAGGCCCGTCAGGGCGTGGACCCCGTCGACATCGACGACGTGGGACTCACGCCCGACGGGCCTTCGTCGCGTACGCCCATACCGTCCTTGCACCCCGAGAGCAGCAGCGCCGCAGTGAGCAAGGCCGTCGCGGTGGCCAGGGCGCGGATGCGGGTGCGGGTGGTGCGGGCCGGCATGGGTTCCTCCCGGGGAAGCGAAGCGCGTCATCGGGTGCAGCTTGGGCGGTCGCGCGGGGTGGGCGCTACGGCTGTCGCCGGATTCGGGACGCCGGGACCGTCCCGACTGCGCTGAGCTGCCGGGATGTCGGTCCGCGCGGGCACGTCGTGGGACGCGGGAAGGGGGCCGGGCGCCCGTCCCTCGGACTGGGCACCATCAAGTCCCGGCGGGAGTTAGGTTGTTGACCACTGCTCTTGATGAGCATTGCTCCGGTTGTCCTTTGAATGACCGACCTCTTCTGGGAGACGCGCATGCCCGGTGACGCCCTCAGCCAAGACCCCGCCGAGCTGCGAAGGAGGATCGACACCAGCAAGGCCCACCCGGCCCGTGTCTACGACGTCTTCCTCGGCGGCAAGGACAACTACCCCGTCGACCGCGAGGCCGCGGCCGCCGCGCTCGCCGCCAACCCGCGCGGGTATCTCGACGTACGGCACAACCGGGACTTCATGCGCCGCGCCGTGACCCGGCTGTCGCAGGAGCACGGGGTGCGCCAGTTCCTGGACATCGGCACCGGGCTGCCCACCGCGGAGAACGTGCACCAGATCGCCCAGAGCATCGAGCCCGGGTCGCGGATCGTCTACGTCGACAACGACCCGGTGGTCCTCGCACACGCCCGCGCGCTGCTCACCAGCAGCCCCGAGGGGCGTACCGACTACATCGACGCCGACCTGCGCCGTCCGGCCGACATCCTCGAACAGGCCTCCAAGACCCTCGACTTCAACGAGCCGATCGCCCTGCTGCTGGTGGCGATCCTGCACTTCGTCGAGGACGAGGAGGCGTACCCGTTGGTGCGTGAGCTGGTGGACGTGCTGCCGTCCGGGAGTCATCTGGTGCTCAGCCACCTCACCGACGAGATGCACCCGATCCCGACGCGCGCGGTCCAACGGACGTACACGGAGCGGGGGTTCACCTTCGTGTTCCGTACCAAGGACGAGGTCGAGCGGTTCTTCACCGAGACCCCGGCCATCACCCTGGACGAGCCCGGTGTGGTCCCCGCCCACCAGTGGCACCCCGGTCCGGCGCCCGCGCCGCCGGTGGTGGAGCAGGCGTACTTCGAGAGTCTCGACGACATCGAGAAGATCACCTACCGGGACATCAACGACGTGACGGACGACGACATCAATGTGTACGGGGCGACCGGGAAGAAGGCCTGACCCCGCCCCCGTCCTTCCGGAGGAGTCCAGTGGGGAGCGGCCCGGGGGCGGTACTGGGGGATTCCATCCCGGGATAGTGCGCTTATGGTGGCCGAAGGTCCTTGAATCGGTGAATCCCCTTGGAAACGCGCTGAGTTGAACCCTGGGAGGAAGTGCCATGGCACCGGTGCTCGTCGGACGTGAGGGTCTGTTGGCGGGAGAGCGCATCCCGATGGTCGACACCCGCGTCACCTTCGGACGCAACGCGGGGAACACGGTCGTCATCGCGAGCCCGAGCGTCTCCCGCTTCCACGCGGAGATCGTCTTCGACCAGGACGCGGGATACGTACTGAGCGACCTCGGCAGCAGCAACGGCACGCAGGTCAACGGCGAGGAGGTGGAGTCCCGGCTGCTTCAGCCCGGTGACGAGATCACCATCGGGGACCAGGAGTTCCGCTTCGAGGTCGCCGACGCCATGCGGACCCTGATGGCGCTCAGCCTGCCCCGCTCCGTGACCCACCCGGAGGAGAGCGACGAGGGGACCGTGCTGCGGGTCACCGTCGTGGGCGGGGGTCCCGTCGGGCTGTCCATGGCTCTGCTCCTGGAGCACTTCCTCGGCGCCCAGGTGAAGGTCACCGTCTACGAGGGCAGGTGGCGCAGGGACGGCCGTACCGTCGTCTGGAAGAGCGAGGCGGAGGGCAACGTACGGCGCCAGCAGGTGGTGACCGTGCAGAGCCGACAGTACCTCGCGTGGCCGCAGTACGTGCAGGAGCGGCTCTTCGATCCCGAGCACTTCACCGAGATGTGGCCGTCCGGCCCGGACTCGATCGGCGACCACCATCCGCGCAACATGCGGATCGCCTACATCGAGGACAGGCTGCTGGAGCTGGCGAACGAGAAGCGGGGGCGCATACGGCTCGTACCGGCCAAGTTCGACCCGGCGGAGCAGCGCGAGGAACTCGCCTCGCAGCATGTGCTGGCCATCTGTGACGGCGGGCGGTCGCGCACCCGGGAGCACTTCGCCGCGCGGTTCGGCAAGGCCGACGAGTCGATCTACTCCCTCGACGGGGTCCATCTGCGGGACGTGGTCCTCGGGCTGCGGGTGAAGTCGGAGCTGCCCGACCCCATGGCGATCCTGCTGACGGTCGCTCAGAACAGGTTCCTGCTCAACTCGTTGCGCGGCGAGGGCTTCCTCAACATGCGGCTGACCGACGCCGAGTTGGGGGAGGTCATCGGCATCGACCCGGTCCGCCGGGTCTTCGAGGAGTGCATCGCGTCCCGGCCGTGCCTGATGAACCGTGACGACCACGGCGACTTCCAGTGCGCCACCCACGGCACGCTGTTCCTGCCCGCGCTCATCAAGGGATCGCCCTTGTGGAAGCGCGTGCACGAGGGGCTACGGCTCTTCGACGTCTCGGACCAGGGCCTGAGCGCGGTCACCAGTTTCCGGCTGGACATGGTGCAACGCCCGCGTTTCTCGGCCGAGTTGCTGCCTCCGACCGTCAACTCGCCCGGTACGTACGGCTTCCTGCTCGGCGACGCGGCCAACTCGATCCACTTCTGGCCGGGCCGGGGCCTCAACAGCGGCCTCGCGTCGGCGATTTCCCTCGCCCGCTCCCTCAACAGCGCCTGGAACGGCCGCCCCTTCCGGGACGCGGACTTCCTACGGCACGAAGCGGCCATGTCGATGCTCCAGTACCGGCACAAGAGCCGCGCCTGGAAGGCGATGGTCACCACCGACGACCAGGGCGTCACCTGGGCGATCAAGGACATCATCGACCACGGCATCGACGGCATCGCGGAGGAGCCCGACCGCGAGGCGGACACGGCGACGCTGCTGGCGCGCATGGCGGCGATCCGCGACCGGCTCGCGCCCCGGCTGGCGGGCATGCCGGACGACGAGGCGATCCTGGAACGCCTCCAGACCCTGGAGTCGCGGACCCTGCGCATGCTCGTCCTCAGCGGCGCGTGGGACACCCTGACGATGGGCGGCGAGGAGGTCGACATCGACATTTTCTACGGCCAGGACTCGACGGCTGCGGCCGCGGCGGTGGAGGCGCTGGAGTCGGTGACGCAGCAGTGACCCGGAGGCCACTGCCACGAGCACCGCACGCGGACGAGGGGGCGGTCGGGGGGACGGCCGCTCGGCTCAGGTGGTCTTGCGTCGGCGTACCGGCAGGTTGAGCAGGTCCGTGCCCAGCATCATCGGTCCGCCGAAGCCCGCCGTGCGGGCGCTGTCGCGAAGCAGGCTTCGCCAGGTCGTGTCGGAGACCGCGGTCGACTGGCCCGGGCTGATGTGGGTGGCGAGCAGCGTCCGGACTCCGGCCTCGGCGGCGATCCGGCCGAGGTCGGCGACGTCCGTGTGGACCGAGAGGATGTGGTCGATCAGCGCCTGGGGCAGGCCGAGACTCGCGAGTCCCGCCGGGTACAGGGCTTCGTGGACCAGGACGTCCGCCCCTGCCGCGAGCGTGATGATGTTCGCGGTCGGCGCGGTGTCGCCGGAGAAGACGACGCTTCCGCTGTCGGTGTCGAAGCGGTAGGCGTAGGCGGGGAAGACCGCGCCGTGCGGGACGAGGACGGCGGTGACCTTCATGTCGTCGTTCTCCATGACGGTGAACGGCGCCATGGCCGGCGCGGAGTTCGTCGCCGAGGCGCCGATACCCGACGGCGGCAGCACGTCGTGGACGTCGAGCATGGTAGCCGGGTCGATGCCGGCGTGCTCGGTCATGAAGAAGGTCGGTGAGGCCGCGTACGCCTGGCCGGCCAGCTTCGTCATCTCGACGGTGCCCGGCAGGAGCCCGGGGGCGCCGGTGACCGTCGAGGCGATCCCCGCGGAGCCGGGGCCGTACACGCCGATCGGCGTCTGGAACCCCTGCACGCCCGCGACGCCCGCCGACAGCATCGGGAACGAGTAGTAGTCGACGATGTGGTCGGCGTGCAGGTGGGTGAGGAAGATCCCGGATAGGGCCGGCATGGACAGACCGGCGCGCAGGTACTGGGTCACCGCTCCGCGTCCGCAGTCGACCACGTACGTCTTGCCGTTGACCGTCAGCGCCGACGCTATGCCGTACCGGGTCGCCAGGGGCGGCGGGCCGCCGTTGGTGCCGAGCAGGGTCACGGACAGGCCTGTCGAGGAGGCCGTCGTCGACGTGGCCGCGGCAGCCGACGAGCTGCCCAGCAGCGGCACGGCCGCGGTCGCGGCGGCGGCCGCCGCGGCGACGGCGAGCACGGTCCTGCGCGACGTCGAGGTGGTGGTGGATTCGTTCGTGCAATCACACATGACGGGTGAGTTCCTTTGTTGCTCGGATGGTGTGCTGCCGTGGTGACGGTCAGCCGTCCGTGTCGCAGTAGATGTGTGCGGTGTCCGCGTTGCCCTTGGTCACCAGGCGGATGCTGACGCGCGCGATCTTGTTCTTGTCCTCCTTGCGCAGGAGGCCGAGCGTGTGTGTCACGGCCAGGGCGCCCAGGTCCTGGACCGAGTTGGACACGGTCGCCGAGAACTTCCCGCTCTTGAGGGCGGCGAGCCCCGGATCGGTCCCGTTGACGGTCACGATCTTCACGCTCTGCGCGCCCGCCGCGTCGAACGCCTGACGCACGCCGAAGGCCATGTCCTCGTTGGCGACGAACGCGTACTGGATGTCGGGGTGGGCCTTGATCAGCTTCGCCGCGGCGGCCTTGGCCTTCGGCTGGTTGTACATGCCGGGCTCTTCCCCCACCACCCGCACGTTCGACGGCAGGTTCTTGGTGAAGCCGGCGACCATCACGTCGGACGACGTACTCCCGTCGCCGGAGATGACACCGGCCTTGACGGACTTGCCCGCGGCGTCGTCGCCGACCCATTGGGCGTCCAGCTTGCCGATACCGGTCAGGTCGCCGACGGCGGCGCCGAGGATCTTGCTGTCGTCCGCGGGCATCAACGCGATCAGGAAGATGGGTACGTGCGCTTTTCGCGCCGCGGTGATGTCGGCGTTCAGCGCGCTGGCGTCCACGCTGATCAGGATGATGGCGTCGACCTTGTCCGCGATCATGCGCCGCACGTTGCGCAGTTCCGCCGACTTGCTCCCGTTCGAGTTGGCGGTCACCACTTTCGCCAGGTTGTTCTCCGTGGTCGTCGTGACCGCCGTCTGTAGGCAGGCGTGGTACGGGTCGGTGCCCCCGTTGATGAACCCCAGGACGGTAGGTCCTTTGGAGGAGACGGTGTTGTCGGAGACCAGGGAGCATCCGGTGGCCAGGAGGGCAAGGCCTAAGGCGGCGGCGAGAACAGGTCTGCTGGATCTGGGCATGCGAAAGGAGCCTTTCTGCCGTGCGCGACGTGGATGTCGGGACCGGTACCGCCCTGATGCGCAGCCGTGCTCACGAGGCTCACCTTCATCGGCGTCGTGTCCGTCACGCTACTGGATCGTTTTAGTGGAGAGCGGCGAAATCCTATGACGTATGCGGGAGTTGAGGGTGCGGAAGTGCAAACTTTGTGTTCGTTCCGCGGCACCACGACGAGGGCCGCCTGGCAGTCGGTCCGGTTCGCGCACCCGGACTGCCAAGCGGCCCTGCTGTCATACGCCTTCGCTGAGGTCGTTCAGATCGCCCAGGTCGGTGTCAGTCCCACCAGAAGGACCACAGCCGCTGGTTGAGCACTTCGTGCCGGGCGTAGGCGCGCAGTGTCTCGTGATGGCCCTGGGTGATGTTGTCGGGGCAGAAGGCGAAGTGCTCGGCGGCGATCGCCTCGGCCTCCTCCTGGGTCGTCGGCGGGGCCGCGACCGACAGCACCAACTGGTCGGAGGTGAGGGCCACGACGCGTATGCCGAAGCGGTCCTCCCAGGAGCGCAGGACGGCACAGAGCCGGGCCACGTCCCCCTCGTAGTTGATCTGACCGCTCCAGCCGATCGCCGCCGGGATGTCGGCGCTGCGGCGGGCCGGGACCAGGGCGAGGCGCGGTTCCTTCAGCCAAGTGCCGCTGTCCGCAAGGGAGTCGGCGATCTCGGCGGCGCGGGCGTCGGGGTTGACGGACTGCTCCTGCCCGTGTTCCGTGGCGGGCGCGAGTCCCGGCCACTCGGGGCCGTACGGGGCGATCGTCTCGTCGTACGTCGCCTGCTCGCCGAAGGTCTCGACGACGGCCTCGGCGACGGCTTCCTTGCCGGGGTAGTCCGCGTCCGGGGCGAGTTCGTCCGCCGCGTACTCCTCCCAGAACTCCTCCAGGACCTCTTCAGCGTCGTGGTCACCGGGGTACGACGCCTCGTCGGGCAGCAACTGCCATTCGTCCAGGCCGCCTTGGTCGCCGCCCAGGTCCAACAGCACGGGGAGCAGCCCGGCGGCCCGGCGCGCGGGCTGGAGGGTGTCGTAGTCTCCGGGCCTCGCCGGTTCGTCCGCGCACCACAACAACGGTTCGTCCGCCGGGCCTTCGGCGGTCACGTCGATCAGACTCCCGGCGGGGAGTTCAAGCCCGAGCGAGCTGCCGCTCGGGTCGGCCGCCAGCTTCGGCAGCGGGTTGGGAAGGGTCGCCATGCCGGAAACTGTAGAGGCGGGCACTGACAGTCGGGGTGCGGGGAGTTGCCCCGGGGCGGCTCTGCCAAGGTGGTCAGCCGGGTCGGCTGGTCAGCCTGGTCGGCAGGTGGGCGATCGGAGCCCGGCATGAGAGGCGGTGACGATCCATGGCTGTGTACGACTTCACCCGGCGTGAGGAGCCGTGGGTCGTCATCGCTCCGCAGGACGACCCGCTGCTGGAGGGGCAGTTGGTCGCGCTGGAGGACCAGGGCGGGCTCGTCTTCCATCTGTCCGCCGAGGAACTGGCCACGCCGGAAGGGGTTTTCGCCGCGTTCGCCCGGACGCTGGAGTTTCCCGGTTACTTCGGCCGCAACTGGGACGCGATGGTCGACTGCCTGGACGATCTGCACGGGTCCTGGCACGGCGGCAGGGGAGTCGCGGTCGTCATCGGTGACGCGGACCTGTTGCTGGACGCCGGTCATCTGCGCCTGTTCGTCTCGGTGTTGTGCCAGGCGGCGGCGCGCGCGAACAGCGCGGTGGACTCCGACGGCGAACCATGGGACCGGCCGGCCATCGCCCAGCACTTCGCGTTCGTCTCCCGTACGGCGCCGCCGGGCGACTTCGCTTCGAGGCTCACGGGCGACGACCTCAAGGTCGGGGTCGTCGGCCCGTACGTGACTGTGTCGCTCGACGAGTGAACGAACCGTCTACCGGATTACCGGCTGGCGGTGAACTCCGCCCAGGCGGCGGGGGCGAGTTGGAGCGTCGGCCCGGTGCCGTCCGGGTTCTTGGAGTCACGGATGTGGATGGTGTGGGGGCAGGTGGCGACCTCGACGCACTGGCCGCCCTCGCCGCTGCTGTAGCTGGACTTGCGCCAGGTGTAGGCGACTTCGAGGCACGCGCCGCCGTCGCTGTTGCTGTAGCTCGACTTGAACCACTGAAGTCCGGTGCTCATTCGTCTCCTAGGAGGCTGCCGAGTGCGTCGTGAACGCGGTCCACGCGGTGGGCGAGACCGTGAGGGTGGGGCCGGTGGCTTCGGGGTTCTTGGAGTCGCGGATGTGGATGGTGTGGGGGCAGGTGGCGACCTCGACGCACGCGCCGCCCTCTTCGCTGCTGTAGGTCGACTTCCGCCAGGCGTAGGCGACTTCGAGGCACTGGCCGCCTTCGTCGCCGCTGTAGCTCGACTTGAACCACTGAAGTGCGGTGCTCATTGGTCTCCTAGCAGACGGTCCAGCAGGCCCCTGGACTCCTGGGGTGACAGGGCCTGTGACCGCAGCATCGCATATTTGCGCGCGAGGATGGATACCTCATCCAGGTCGGAAACCCACTGGCTGCCGCGTTGGCCCTCGGTATAGGCCAGGTGCTGGTGGTCGGGTGTTTCCAGGAGCGTGAAGGGGCCGTTCAGTCCGGCGTGCGACGACGCGTTCATCGGCAGGAACTGGAGTGCAAGGCCCGGGAGTTCAGCGCACTCGCGCAGGAACCGGAGTTGCTCGCGGCGGGCCTCAGGTGTCCCGATGCCGAGGTGTAGGACGGGCTCCCAGATGACGAAGCTCATCGTTGGCGGACACTTGCGTTGCAGGATTTCCTGCCGCTCGATACGGCCCGCCAGCTTCGCCGCGATCTCGTCCTCGTCGTAGGCCGGAATGCGTTCCGACAGGACCGCGCGGGCGTACTCCGTGGTCTGGAGCAGGCCCGGGATGACCGCGTTGTCGTACCAGGACAAGGCGATGGCTTCGCGCTCGTGCAGCATGTACTCCTCGGCGAACAACGGGAATTGGTCGATCTCCGGCAGATTGTCGACACCCGCCTCGAACGTCCCCTTCGTGTCGAGGATTCTGTCCAGCGTCTTTGCGAGCGACGGCATCAGCCGACGCCTGCCCTGCTCGACCGACGCGATCGTCTCCTCGTCGACCATCGCCCGCTCGGCAAGCTGACGTTGAGTCAAACCGGCGGCCATGCGGGCCGCTTTCACCTGCGCGCCCAGCAGCCGCATCGTCGAGCGGTTCTTCTTGGAGTTCATGCTGTGGTGCTCCCCACATCCACCCGTTCCGGACCCCGCGTGGACCCGTACTCCGCCCGTACAAAATGGAGTCCAGGGCTCACGCCCTGTCAACAGTAGTGACGCTACGCAACTCTTGTCCCGTGAACCTGAGTGAGAAGTTCTTCCGGCGCGAACGCCGGTCCGTTCCCGCCGCCAGGGATTTCGCTCACGCGTTTCTGGCCGCCTGGGGACTCGACGGGACCGAGCGCGGTGCCGATGTGCTGCTGTGCGTAAGCGAGTTGGCAACCAACGCGCTGGTGCACGGGGTGCCGCCGGGGCGTCAGTTCCGGCTGTTGCTGCGGTGTGACGGGCGGGTGCTGCATGCCGAGGTGCATGACAGTGGGGGCGGTGTACCGCGCGTGGACGCACACCCCGACGACTCCGACGAGGGTGGGCGCGGGCTGCTGCTCGTGGACGCGCTCGCCGACAAGTGGGGGGTGCGGGAACGGGACTTCGGGAAGGTGGTGTGGGCGGAGTTCGTCACCGAGCAGGATCCGTGAGGTGGCGGCGGATCAGTTCCTGGGCGAGCTGGGCCGCCTCGATCAGGTCCGCACGCGTCGCACCGAGGTTGGACCGTACGGACAGGCCGTGCCAGACGGTCTGGACGAGTTCGGTCAACGCCGCCGCGCTGATCCCTTCGGCCAAGTCGCCCTCCTGGACCGCTCGTTCGGCGCGGCTCAGGAGCAACTGCCTGTTGGAGTCGTGGAGTTCGGTGACGTAGGCGCTGGTGTCGAGGGTGCCGGTGCTGTCGGTCATCACGGCGCTGCTGATGAGGCACCCGGGATGCGTGCTGTCCGGCTGGGTGAACTCGTGGACCGAGTCGATGAGGATGCGTTCGATGACGGTCCCGAAGTCGTCCTCGGTCACAGCCTGTTGGTAGATCTCCCGGTACCGCTCGGCGTAGGTCCGCACCGTCTCCTCGAACAGTCCGGCCTTGCTGCCGAAAGCGGCGTAGAGGCTGGAGGTGGAGAGTCCGAGGGCCGCGGTCAGGGCCCGGGTCGAGGTACCGGAGTAGCCCCGCCGCCAGAAGAGGCGGGCGGCGTCCAGGATCACGCGGTCGCGGTCGAAGGCTCGGGGGCGTCCACGGGTGGGTGTGGGTGCGGGCGTGGGTGCGCGTGCGGTCACGCTTGCATTGTAGAGCGGTCGCTCCATAATGCTTTTATGGAGCGAACGATCCAGAAGAGAATGCCGGTAGGCAGGGGTAGTTGGGTCACGGTCGATGTGTACGGCGATCCGGATGCTCCGGGTCTCGTCGTCGTCCCGGGCGTGATGAGTGACGCGTACGCGTGGTCCCGCGTCGCGGTCGCCGTCGACGCGTGGCCTTCGGTGGCGGTCGTGAATCGCCGGGGGCGTACTCCGTCGGGTCCGTTGACCGGCTCTTACTCGATGCGGACGGAGGTCGAGGACCTGGGCGTGGTCCTCGACGAACTCGACGAACTCGGCGGCGCGCGGGCGCTGTTCGGCTGGAGCTACGGCGGCTTGATCGCGCTGCTGTCCGCTGACGAGCGTCCGGTGCGCCAAGTGATCGCGTACGAGCCGGTGATGCGACCGTTCGGTCGGCACGCGCTGCCCGACCTGGAGGTCGCGGAGGAGACGGCCGACTGGGACCGCAGCGTCGAGATCGTCAATCGGCGGATCTCCGGTTTCAGCGCGGCGCATGTCGAGGAGCTCCGGGCCGATCGTCCGGCGTGGGAGGCCCTGCGCCGCCTGAGCGGACCGCTGCGCGCCGAGCTGGGCGCGCTGAACGCGATGCGGCCTCCGGAGGTGTTGGCGCGTCGGGCGGGTCAAGTCGGCCTGATCATCGGCCAGTTGAATCGGGGAACGGACCCCTACGGAACGTCCTTCGACGACGTGCGGCGGCACCTCGCGCCCGCCGAGGCCCACGTCGACGTCCACGAGTTTGCCGGTCAAGGTCACCTGGGTCATATCGAGGCGCCGACGGAACTCGCCCGGCTTCTCAACAGCCTCGCCGCCGCCTGATGGGTGCCCCGGTGCCCGTGCGGTCGTACCGCCAGCCGCCCAGCCGTTAGCTTCGGCCGCGCGTCATCGACATCAGCAGCCCGTGGGTCTCCTCGTCGGCGGCGACCACGAGCCCGCGACCCGCCTCGCCGATCGGGGCGCCGTCGATCCCGGTGACCACGCATCCGGCCGCCCGGCACAGGGCGATACCGGCCGCGAAATGCACGCTCCCGGAGAGGTCGCCGCCATCGGTGACGTACGCGGCGCGCTTGCCCGCGGCCACCCAGGCCAGCGCCAGTGTGGTCGAGACGACGCGTGGCCGGAAACGGGCGACGAACTCGGGGTGGGCCAGCAGATCCACGGCCCGGAACGCCGGTGCGCTCGGGAATGGCGGATCCAGGTTGACGTCCACCAACCGGGTGGCGGGCGTGGGCGTCAGCAGGGTGTCGTCGGCCCCGTCGTGCCGTACCCAGGCGGTCTCCCCGTCGGTGAAGAAGACCTCGCCGCTGAACGGGTCGGCCACCGCCGCCGCCCCGTCGCGCAGCGCGACGTTGACGGCCACCAGCATGTTGCCGACGGCGTAGTTGAGGGTGCCGCACAGGGGGTCCACCAGCCACTGGCGCACGGCGTCGGCGGCACCCCGCTGCCCGCCTTCCTCGCCTAGCACCGCGTCATCGGGCCGTGCGGCACGGATGACGCCGAGGATCGCCGCCTCCGCCTCGACATCGGCGGCGGTGGCGAAGTCCCCGGCACCCTTGTCGATGCGGTCGAGCCGCCGGCCGTACAGGGCGCGGACCACCTCGGCACCGGCCCGTGCCGCGGCTGTCGCGACCGAGGCATCATCGGAACGCGCATACGAGTCGGCGCTGGTCACCGGTCGGCGCCCTTACGCCCTAACGCCCCAACTTCCGCCGCACCCGCCGTACTTGACGGTTGTCCGCCACCGAGTCGAGGAACCGCCGCCCGCTCCCGGCCTCGTACGCCGGACCGCCCTCGTGTTCCGGTTTGCCGGCGAGGTTCCACGCGCACTGGGCGGAGATGGGGCACCGGTGGCACGTCTCGTTCTTCGCGGTGCAGACGAGTGCGCCCAGTTCCATGGAGGCCGCGGCCCAGCGGGCCGCGGTGTCGTCGTCCTGGGGGAGCAGGGCGCGGGCCAGCTTGCGTTCGGCGGCGGTGGTGGCGTTCGGGGGGTACTGGGTGCCGGTGACCGCGCGCGCGAAGACCCGGCGGACGTTGGTGTCCAGGACGGCGTGGCGCTGGCCGTAGGCGAAGGACGCGACCGCGGCCGCCGTGTACTCGCCGATGCCGGGGAGCGCGAGGAGTTGGGCGTGGTCGGTGGGGACGTCGCCGCCGTGGCGTTCCGTTATGGCGGTGGCCGCGCCGTGCAGGCGCAGCGCGCGGCGGGGGTAGCCGAGGCGGCCCCAGGCGCGGACGGCTTCGCCGGGGGCGTCCTGGGCGAGGTCGGCGGGGCGGGGCCAGCGGGCGAGCCACTGTTCGTAGACCGGGAGGACGCGGCTGACCGGGGTCTGCTGGAGCATGAACTCGCTGACCATCACGCCCCAGGGGCCGGCGTCGGGGTGGCGCCAGGGGAGGTCGCGGGCGTTGTCCTCGAACCAGTCGATGACCGGGGTGTGGAGGCGGGCTCCGTCCGGTGCGGTCGCGGACAGGGTGTGTGGGGGATTCGTGGGCGCAGTCATGGCGGGTCCGATCCTGCCATGGTCGGTGGGTGGGTTGCCCGTGGTGTGTGGGTGGGTTCGCCCGCAGGTGTGTTGTGGGGTCGGGGTCGTGGCGGTACGGCGAGCCCGCCGCTGGTCGGGCCCTTGGGGTGTTGTCACGGTGGGGCGGGGTTGGTGCCGGGTACGCGGCGGGCTGCGCCGTACCGCCACGACCCGCTCCCGTTTCGTTGGCGGCTGCGGGCTCGTGGGCCATTCCGCTTCGAATCGGGCGGGTCAATTGGGCCTGCTTGAGCGGTTGTTCAGGAGCGGAGCCACTCGGCTGTGAGGCTGGTGGCGTAGCCGGAGCCGCCCAGGGTGGTGAGGGTGGAGCCGGAATTTTGGAGGCCGTAGAGCGCGAGTTTGTCGGCGGTCGCGCATTTGAGGAGGGCGGTGCCGGTGACGCTGGTCGCGCCGGGGCCGGCGCCTGTCAGCCAGGTGGCGCGGGGGACTCCGGCGCCGTTCTGGTAGATGCGTGCGCCGCGTGAGCCGGTCGTCGACTCGTTGAACCAGGTGATGGTGCTGGTCACCCGCCACCAGCCCGCCCTTGGCACGGTGTACGTGTTCGATCCCGACCAGCCGGTGACGTCGTCGACGTCTGTCGTCTGGAGCGTGATCTGCGTCCAGGTGCCGGTCGGTACGGACTGGGCCGTGGTCTGTTCCACGCTGAGCAGGATTTTTGAACGGCCCTCCGCGTACTGCCAGTTGGAGCCGTCCCAGCGTTGCAGTAACCCGGCCGCGTTCTCCTGGTACTGGCCGGTGTAGCTGCCCGTGCTCAGCGCGCCGATCGGTGCGATACCGCCGACGGCCTTGGGATACGACACCCACGCCGAGCCGTCCCAGCGCTGGAACGTGCCCGGGGTGTCCCGGTACTGGCCGGAGTAGGCGCCGTCGAAGCCGGACGACGGGACGATTCCGCCCAACGCCGCTGTGGGATAGCGGAGGTTGGTGACGGCCGTCGTCCAGGACAGGCCGCCGTTGCCCGCCGAGGCGCCGGCCGGTACCGCGATCCGGTAGAGGGGGAGGGCGTTGCCGTTCGGGGTGTTGGGCGTGGTGGGTGTGGCCGCCGGGGTGCCCTGAACCAGCCGTATGAGGGCGGTAGTTGTGCCCGTGCCGTCGAACTCGTCGTCCAGTACGGCTAGTTCGACCAGGTCGATCCGGCCGTACTGGGCGTCGCCGTCCGGCACGGTCAGGGTCTCCGGGGCGGTCACCGCGACCGGGTAGGCGCCCTGGAGGATCCGGCCGCTCTGCACGAAGGCCCGGCCGGTGCCGATCGTGAACGTCATCGCCCCGGTGGTGCCGGTGAGCGCGAAGCCGCCGGGGACGATGCCGCCGCGTGCCTTGAGCGGGACGTTCTCGGCCGCGCTCGCGTTGATGGTGAGCAGGCCGGAGAGGGTGAGCCGGGTGTCCTGGCGGGTCTGCTCGCTCGTGGTGAGCCAGGCCGCTCTGACCGTCATGCGATCACCACTCCGCCGAGCGCCAGCGCACCGAGAGCTGCGCGCCCGTGTCGTAGGTGTCCGGGCGGAACGCCAGCTCGGCTCGGCCCGGTTCGAAGGCGAAGAGTTCTTCCGGGCTGCTGTCCGCTGCCGCGGTGTGGCGGCGTGAGGCGGTGGAGTTGAGGGTGACTGTGCCGGCTGCGGTGTCTACGACCAGTTCGTCGCCGGCGGCTAGTCCGATCTCGTAGCGCAGGCGGCGTCCCGAAGTCCGGTCTGTGACCGTGGGGTTGGTGCACGGGCCGGTGAAGGTCAGGATCGGGTGGGTGGGTGCCGAACCGGAGTTGTCGGCGCCCACGTCGCCGGTGGACGATGCCTGGCCCCAGTACAGCGGCCAGGTCAGCGGCCAGGTGAGGCCGCTCTCCGGCTGCGGGGCGCCGGTGACCGCCGTCTGCTCGTCGACGGTGTAGCGGCGGGGGTCGGTGGCGTACCACTGGACCGATGCCTTGGAGACGCCCTGTGTTGTGTACGTCCGGTCGGCTGCGAGGACGCGCTGGCTGACCCGGGCTCGGACGGCCAGGATCTCGCCGTGCAGCCGTACCGCCAGCCAGCGTTCGGAGTCGCCGAGCAGCAGGGCCTGGCGCAGGGCGCGCATCGCGGAGAGCGAGGAGGCGGTGTCGTCCTGCGGCGGCACGGTCCAGACCGAGCCGCCGACCTTGCGCGGCTTGGCGTAGCGCGCGCCCGGCCAGGCGCCGTGCGCGGTGGGGTGATCGGCGTCTGTCGTGTCGTAGTCCGGCAGGTCCTCCCAGCCGGTCAGTCCGTCACTGCCGATCTCGTACGGCGTACCGGGGCCGAGCAGCAGTCCGGCCCACTGCATCTGCCCGTCGCGGGTGATGAGTGAGCCGGGGGGAACGTCGTCGGTGAGTGTCGTGGATGTGGTGGTCGTCAGATCGGCCATGGGGCCTTCACCTCACTGTCATGGGTGCATCACGTCATGCGCGGGCGCGGGCATGGGCGGAGGCCAGGAAGAGGAGGTCGGTGGCGGTGCCGTGGGCTCCGGTGCCGTTGCTCTCGTGGAACTCCTTGATGTGCGGGGTGGGTTGGGCGTGCCGGGTCGTCCTGCTGCGGGCGGCAAGGGCGCGTTGTCGTTCCAGGGCGGTGAGGGACAGGACCCTGCCGGTGCGGGCGCCGGGGACCGCGATACCGCCCTCCGCGAGCATCGGGATCTTGCTGAGGTGTACGCCGAACTTCTTGCCGAGGATGCTGAAGCTGATCTTGTTCAGGCCGTCTATCACCCAGTTCGCGAAGGCGACGAGGCCTTCGATGGGGCCCTTCACGACTCCGGCCACGGTCTGGGCGCCGGTCGTGACGAACTGGCCCATCGCGCGCAGGGTGTTGGCGGTGGCGTTCTTGACCCGGGTGAAGCCTGCCGGGATTTCCTTGGTGATCCAGTTCAGGACTGGTTTGACGGCGTTCTTGAAGCCGGTCCAGATCGCGGACACCCTGCCGCTGAGGGCGCGGGTGTCGCCGGTGGTCAGCGCCTTGAGGGCGGCGAAGCCGGTGCCGATGACCGTGCCCAGGACGGAGAGGGTGGTGGTGATCAGGGTGAGGTAGCCGGTTACGTAGGTGTTCACCGCGCCGGCGATCAGTTTCAGGATCGGGCCGAGGATCGTGAGGTAGCTCTGGACGTACTTCAGGATCAGCGTGGCCAGTTGGTCCATCAGGCGTTGGCCGGTCTCGGAGTTCAGCGCGATGTCCAGCAGCCAGCCCGCCAGGGGGAGGAGCAGACCGGCTACGAAACCGATCGGGTTGGCTCGGGTGAGGGCGTTGATGACGATCATCACGCCGGAACCGATGGTCATCGCCGTGCCGAAGGTGTCGAGGAGGCCGCCGAGGACACCGGAGGCTGCGATGAGAGTGCCGACTATGGCGAAGACTCCGCCGAGGTTGGTGGTGAGTTTGCCGAGGGATTTTCCGGCGGATCTGACCCTGGTGCCGGTGGACTTGATGCCGGAGGCGGCGGTGGTGGCTGTCTGGCCGGTTCTGGTGACGGAACGGGCCGCGGTGTCGGCGTTCGTCTTGATCTGCTGTACGGCTGTGGCGGTTTGGGTGGTGGGGGTGCTGACGCGGTCGAGGTCGGCGGTGGCGCCCGTGATGCGCTGGGTGAAGGACCGTACGCCGGAGTGGGTCTGCTCGACCCTGGTCCGGAAGGAGCGCAGGGAGGGAGTGACACCGGCGAGGGGATTGCGCAGGGCGGGGGCCGCGCTGCTCATCCGCGTGCCTTCGCCAGGAACATCAGCGCGTCGGCGGTGCGCTGCGGGGTGCTGGTGTCGGCGGCGTAGTAGTTCTCGATGTGGAGTGCGCTGCCGTCGGTGCCGGAGACGCCCGCGTACGCCCGGCCCCGTGAGGCCGCTGCCTTGAGGAGTCGGTCGAGCTTGCTGAGCGGGAGTACGGCCTCTGCCTCGCCGGCCTCGGCCAGGAGCGCGGGGACACCGCCGGAGCGGGGCATGACGACACCGCCGGTGGCCAGCGCGGGGATCCTCGGCAGGCTGACGCCGAACGTCTTGCCGCCGACCTTGGGGACCCAGCCGGGGATGGAGACGTGGATGCCGTTGAGGGCTCCGATCGCGCGGTTGATGAGACCGATGACGGCGTTGATCGGGTCGCGGACCGCGCCCCTGATGCCGTCGAAGGCCCGGCCGGCGATGCCCTTCAGGCCGCCCCAGATGCTGGACAGCCGGTCCTTCACGGCCCGGAAGGCGTCCGGGATCGCGGACTTGACCCAGCTGACGACCGGCGAGATGACGGCCTTGATGCCCTTCCAGACACTGGAGACGACCGTGCTGATCGCCTTCAGGACGCCGGTGATGATGGACTTCCATACGTTGACGTAGGTCCTGATGACCGTGGCGACGGCCTTGACGATGTTCGTGATCGCCGTCTTGATGCCGCTCCAGACCGACTTGATCAGCTTGCCGGCGTTCTTCATGATCGGCTCGATGGCCTTCATGACGCTGCTGATCACGGCCTTGATGACCTCGAAGGCCTGCTTCAGGACCTTCTGCATGGTCTTCGAGTTGGTCACCATGTCGATGACCTTGTCGATGAGCGGTTGGAGCAGGCTCATGAGCAGGCCGAAGAAGTTGCCCTTCATCGACTTGTTCATCTTGTCCTGGCCCTTGGCCGCCTTGCCGGCCCCGGTTTCGTACTTACCGAGATTGGTCCCGGCACTGGAACCGGTCTTGCCGGCCTTGCCGAGTGACTTCTCGGCCTGGTCCGACGCGGTTCTGAGGTCCTTCAGCTCCTTTCCGGAACCGTCGGCGGCGGTCTTGAGGGCCTTGAGCTGATCGGCGCCCTTCTGACTGTTGCTGCCGATCCCCTTGGCCGCGGTACCGGCACCGGACGCCTTGGACTTGAAGTCGTCCAGGGAGCCGGAGGCTTTCTTGAGGGAACTAACGAGACTCATTGCACACCTCCTTCGGGGAGAGCGGGATCATCCGGCGATGCGGTTGGCGGCGTCGGTGGAGGCCGTGCCGAGCTCTCGGAAAAGCACCCGAAGCCGATCACCGTCCCGGACGACTTCTCGGGCGGCTGAAGCGATGTCCTTGAGGGTCCTGGGCTTGGGGAGTTTGTCGTGATCGAAGGGGGCGAGCTTCGTATGGAGCGTCTCGATGGCCGTGGCCACGTCCTTGATGGCCGTGTCGGGGTTCGGGTCCAGCTTGTCCTTCAGCTTCCCGACGGCCGTGGCGAGCTTCCCGATCGTGCCGGCGGACTTCATGTCCGCCGTCGCCGAGTTGAAGTCGCGGATTTTCGGCGGGAGTCCGTCAAGTGCGGTCTTGAGCCCATTGAGCTGTACCTCGCTGATGCCGTGCGGGTTGATGGAGACGGCGTTGAGGCCGTCCATCTGGGCTCGGGTCATGGCCTGCGGGAGACCGTTCTCACCGACGGCGAGAACCCGTCCTGGTCTCGCTGCCTGGCCGGTGGTCGTGTTTGCCCTGGTCCGCGTGATCCTCTCCAGCCCCGCGTTGAAGAGCTTTCCGAAGTTGAGCATTTGGCCGACCACCAACACGGCAAGGGCTCCGAAGGCCAGCAGGAGCTTGCTGCCCCAGTCGGCTCCGTCCTTGAAGGCGGCGAAAAGGTCCTTGAGGCCGAGCGCCTCGAAAAGCGATTCGAAGAGCGTCTTGCTGGTGTCCGGCCCCTTTTTGATGTCCTCTTTGAGCTCTTTTTTGAGGCTGGCGATGTCCGCACCGATGACGGACTTCTCGGACGCCAGATTTCGCTTGATGTCAGTGACGTCCTGCTGGACGTCTTCAATGTTCTTCAGGATTTCTGTATCTTTGTCTTGCGGCACGTGTACCTCCGAGGGGAATCGGTGAGGGTTGACCTCGATTGATGTCGATTGATAGTGTTCGCGTACTTATTTCTAAAAGAGGGGGATGTGATGGGTAACATCGCGGGTGTGGGATTCGTCCTGATGGGCATTGGGGTGCTGCTCTGCTTCGCGAATTCAGGGGGATTCGTGAAGTTTATAAAACTGAGAAATCTTGAGCGTCACGGTGTCGAAGGGGAGGCGGTGTCCGACCTTCAGGAATGGATTAGCAGTGGACATCGTGTCTACTACCACATCCGCATTCCGGGAGCCCCGCCCCAGGACACACCGCCCCAGTTCATCGAAGTCGGGCCAGAGCCGAGGGGGCCGGTGGGCACGGTCGTTCCGGTGGTTTACGACCGCAGAAAGCCGAAGCGGGCCAAGACCGGCAGTCTCGCGGAAATCGACTCTTCCGAAGAGCGAGGCATGGTGGTGTTCTTCTGGGCACCTGGACTGGCGCTCATCGCCGTGGGTGCCGTGCTCGCGATCTTCTTCTACTGAATCACGGCACCGAGAAAGGGAGAGGTGTGGAGCTCTGGTACTTTCTTATTTCGGTCGGAACCTTGGCGGTTTCCGCGACCTCTTTCTTTGTTTCCTTCTCGATGTGGGAGAGCGCCCGGAGAGTCTCGACGATCCAGTCGAAGCCCAAGCTTGTTGCGCTGTGGGCCGGAATCGGTGTGATATTTCTGGGGGCCGCCGTATTCGTTCTCACGCTTTGAACGGATTCCGGGCCTCGGAGGAGGGCCGCGTCGATGGGCGGCGCGGGTGCCTCAGCGTTTGGGCAGGCCACCGGTTCCCAGGGCGCCGGTGAACTCCGACCAGGCCGCGCGGCTCACGGTGGCCCACGGCAGTTCCGGGTGCTTCGAGTCGCGGAGCGCGATGAGGGGGCCGGCCTCAGCCATCTCGACGCAGGCGTTGGCGGATGCCTCGGAGTACGAGGACTTGCGCCACTTCGGCTCGGACACGGGGTACCTCTTACAGGTCGTCGGCGATCGAGAGGATGAGGTCTCTCGACTTGTTCGGATTCAACGCGACCCGTTCGACCAAGTCCAGCCGTCGTCGGAAGTTGGCCAGTTGGGTCGGTGAGTCGAAGAACACCGCGCCGATGGGGGAGTCCACCTCCACCGTGTCCAGGTGGGCGCTGGCGGCGGAGATGTACATCATCGTGTCGCCTGCCATGGGGAAGCCCTCGGCAGTGAACGGGATCACGAGCAGCCGGACGTTGGGGCGCTCGCTCTCCTCCAGCAGCCGGCCGAGTTGGGCCTTGGCGACCCGGCGGCCTCCGGTGCGCATGCGCAGCGCCGTTTCGTGGACCAGGCCGACGTAGGGAACGCCCGGGGCGTCCGCGACTACGGTGTGACGTGCCAGGCGCTGGGCGATCCTCAACTCGACCTCCAGGCGCGGCAGTGCCGGGACGAAGAGGTCGAACAGTGCCCGTGCGTGCTCCTCGGTCTGGAAGAGGCCGGGGATGTGGGCGGTCTGGAGCGTGCGCAGGCCGGTGGCGTGATGTTCGAGTTCCGCCAGGTCCAGGAAGTCCGGCGGGATCTTGCCCCGGTACTCGTCCCACCAGCCCTTCGAACGTCCGCCGGTCATCGAGGCCAGGGCGTCGATCAGTTCGGTGTCGTCGCACTCGTAGATGCTCGCGAGACGGCGGAGGCGCTCCTCGCTGATGCCGAATCGGCCGGCCTCGATGTTGGAGATCATCGTCCGGTCGGCGCCGAGTCGTTCGCCCGCGACCGGGGCGGACATGCCGACGCCCTCACGCAGTCTGCGCAGCTCGGCGCCGAAACGCCGTTGGCGAATGGTGGGGGTCTGTCGGGGTGCCATGGATCAACTCCTCGCTCGCGCGCACAGTTTGCCGACCTGCGAGCCGGGCGTCCACCTGGTTCGAGATTAGTACTCGTTTTAGTGAATCGGGTAGCACGCGTTTTAGTTTCACCGGTAGCTTGTGATGCAAGCCACTCATCGACTCCCCGCGAGGTGAACGATGGATCTCCCTCCCTTCAACACCACC